>NZ_RMVK01000001.1:0-300000 GCF_003942875.1 Streptococcus oralis
ATTATAAATGATTTTTCGTCTATACTTAGGGGTGAACACAATGTGATATTTACACATCCACTTTGTGTGTGATAAACTATGTGCCTTTTGTGCCATATTTTTCTCCTTTCGCTTTACAATTGGCTTGAACACCTTTATTGTATCGCGTTTGGAGTTTTTTTGGTATAACCTTCGTCGCGCACCCGCATAGCGGGTGGTTTATTTGTCTCGCACCTTACGGAGCGAGACGGACTAATAGTCACATAATAAAACAAATCCCGTGATTAAAAGATCACGGGAATTTTTTATTTCTTTGACTGTGTATCTTCTTTCTTTGTACGTGCCAATCGTAGAGCGCGTTTAGGATTGAGACGATTAAACAATTCTTCTAGTTTCTTTTCATTCCACACATCTGCTGCAGAAACAAAATTTCCATCTGCATCTCGGAATGATATCGGTTTATCTCCCATATCAATCTCCTAGTCTACAAATTCAAATTCAAATTTACCGATTCGGACCAAATCGCCATCTTTAGCTCCACGCGCACGAAGGGCTTCATCAACCCCCATACCACGAAGCTGACGGGCAAACTTCATGACCGATTCGTCACGGTCAAAGTTGGTCATGTTAAAGAGTTTCATGAGTTTTTCACCAGAAAGTACCCATGTCGCATCATCATCACGACTAATTTCAAAGGCTTTTTCTTCCTCGTCAAAGCCATAGTAAGCTTCTTCTTCCATATCGGATTCGTCATAAATCGGGAATTCTGGAGTCTTGTCTAACAAATCAGCTGTCGCGTCCAAAAGAGTCGCCAACCCTTGCTTGGTCAATCCAGAAATAGGGAAGATAGCTGGAAGTTCCTCAAACTCGTCGTAGTTTGCAGCCAACTTTTCCTTGAAAGTTTTCAGATTTTCCTGACTTTCAGGCATATCCATCTTGTTGGCTACAATGATCTGCGGACGTTCCATGAGACGAAGGTTATAGGATTCCAATTCCTTATTGATAGCAAGGTAGTCCTCATAAGGATCACGTCCTTCACTAGCTGACATATCGATGACATGGAGGATAACTCGAGTGCGTTCGATATGACGAAGAAACTGGGTTCCAAGACCAACCCCTTGACTGGCCCCTTCAATCAAACCTGGAAGGTCTGCTACTGCAAAAGATTCACCTGACTGCGTACGAACCATACCTAGATTAGGGACAATCGTCGTAAAGTGGTAAGCACCGATTTTGGGCTTAGCTGAAGTGATGACACTAAGCAAAGTTGACTTTCCAACAGATGGGAAACCGACCAAGCCAACATCTGCTAAGATTTTCAATTCCAGTTGCAACTCACGTTCTTGTCCTGGTTCTCCATTCTCAGAGATTTCAGGTGCAGGATTTTTTGGCGTGGCAAAACGGATATTTCCACGACCACCTCGACCGCCATGAGCCACGATAAACTCTTGACCATGTTCAATCAAGTCTGTAATGACTTTACCTGTTTCCGCATCACGTACAGTAGTCCCCTGTGGTACGCGAACACGAAGATCTTCTGCACCACGTCCGTGCATTCCTTTGGTCATTCCTTTTTCACCGGAATCAGCCTTGAAATGACGGTTATAGCGGAAATCCATCAAGGTACGTAAGCCTTCGTCTACCACGAAAACAACGTTACCTCCACGTCCACCATCACCACCCCAAGGACCGCCATTAGGGACATATTTTTCACGGCGAAAGGCAACCATGCCATCGCCACCATTACCAGCCTTGACCTTAATCTTGGCTGTATCTAAAAACATACTCATATTTTCTTCTCACTTTAAAAAGGCTGGGGAGAACCCAGTCATTAGTTATTGTTTCTATCCTCGTAGCTTGCTTAGAATCTACTAAAAGCTCCAAGCGCAGTTGCAAAGATACCAGCAAGGGTTACAAACAACATGATGAGCACGACAACAAGTGTCACCTTTTCAAACAAAGTTTTTTTACGTTTTCCGTTATCTCCAAAAGCCATAACTTCTCCTTTTTTCTATATAATTCTAATTTAATAGTCTGTTGAAACTGGTGCAATCAACCATAAAATGATATAAGCAAGGACTCCTGTCCCATAACAAAATGCAAGAACAGCCCAAATGACACGAACAATTGTTGGATCGATATCAAAATAATGAGCAACTCCTGCGCATACTCCACCAATTTTTTGATCTTTCCCGCTTCTCATTAATTTTTTCATTTTTTCTTCCTCTTATTCTATTATTTGAATTCGTCTCTCCAATAATCTCTGATGCTAGACAATTGTTTTCGAGACGCTCTTAAAATACGCTTGGATTCTTTTACTGGGCTTGTAACAGCCTGTTGAGGTAGATAGAGAATCGTTTTTAAAAAGCGTTGAGTGACAGGTTGTCCATCATGTAACTCATGTTCAAAGTTATTTGAGATAATGGCATCAAGGTAAAACTCATGAACTCGTTTCCCAAAATTTTCAGCCGAAATCTCGTACAACTTATCCGCTAACTTTTGTTCAGACATATCAGGAGTAGCGATCAAGGCTTCAAGGATAGCTCCTGCAAGCTCTCGTTCTCCATAGTAGAGGGTCCCAAACATTTTATCATTGATCAGATTTTCAAGATAGGGATTGCCATGAGCAATAACAGGCGTTCCACTGGCTAGACTTTCTAGATAAGTCAATCCTTGGGTTTCACTAGTGGAAGCTGAAATAAAGAAATCAGCTGCTTTATAGTACAAGGCTGTCTCACTTGGAGCAATCATACCTGTAAAAATCACATGTTTTTGTATGTTTAATTTCCCTGCTTGTTCTTTCAGACTGTCCAGATAAGGCCCGTCTCCAGCAACAACCAACTTCACCTTGTCTTCTTCTTTCAAAACCTGCGCAAAGGCAGCTAAGACTGCTTGGATATTCTTCTCAAAAGAGATACGCGAAAGGCTCAGTAGCATCTTCTCGCCTTCCTGAATACCTAACTTCGAACGAAGCTCTTGTAAGTTTTCCTCTTTGATCTCAGGCCGTTCAAACTTAGCCAGCTCAATTCCAGTTGGGATAACACGCTTTTCAACCTTAACTTTGTATTTAGATAAAAGGTCACGAACAATCTCACTAGGGCAAATCACGCCATCTACATCATGAAGGAAGCCTCGCACCAAATATTTTACCATACTCGGACGAATTAGCATGCCCTTAGCAATGTAATGCACATAGTCTTCATACTGGGTATGGTAGGTATGAATAACTGGAATTTTCAATTCTCTCGCAATCCAAATCCCTAACAAACCAAGAGAAAATTCTGTCTGGGTATGAATGATATCGAGTTGATACTGCTTGGCAATTTCAAGCGCCTTTGTAAAACCTCGGTAGGCAAATCGTCGATCCTTAAATGCAAAGAAAGGGACACTCGGAATGCGAATAATTTGCCAATCTTCGTATCGGTTCACGTCTTTATCAGTTGTTGTAAAGATAAAAACTGCATGCCCCTGCTTTTCAAGCTCAGTTTTCAAAGTCCGAATACTAGTCGCGACACCGGAAACCTGAGGGAAATAGGTATCTGTAAATAAACCAATTCGCATAAATTACCTCACTTTTTGCCCAAAGCAGCCTGTTCTCGATAAAATTTTAACCATATTTCCAACAAATGCTCCTCAGAGTACTCTTTGGAGATCTCGCGAGCTTTTTCTTTCAAGTCCTTTAAGGCTTCAGGGTCATTCTTGTATTCTAGGATTGCTTCTCTCATCTCGGAAACATCACTTGTAGCACGATAATTCCCATCAAGAATAACCTTATACAGATCCAAATCTCTTAACATAATAGGAGCCTCGCAACTAGCGGCCTCTAAGATAGTCATAGGGAATAATTCATTGTAACTTGGTAGCAAGAATAGATCCGCCATAGCGTAAAGTTCCCGCATCCGTTCGGGTGACACAATTCCAGGGAAAATAAGATTTTTGGGTGGATTGTCCATTATCTTCTTGTAGCGTTCATAACCATCTGTCATCCCACCAAATGAAAAACCACCAGCCCAGATAAAGGTAATTTCTGGCAATTCCTCAGCAAGACGGATAAAATCATCAATCCCTTTACGTTTCTGAACCTGACCCGCACCGATTACGACAAACTGATCTTCCGCAAGATCCATTTCCTTCCGGAGTTGTGCAACCTGTTCAGCTGGTAATGGATGCCATTTTTCTTTGTTTACAAAATTTGGAATATAAGTTACTTTTTCACGCGGAATACCAGCAGCCACCAAATCCTCGATAAACATGGGATTGACCACCACCAAGTGTTCCATTCGGTTGTAAAAGGAAAAAACATAGCGTTTGACAATTCCTTTTAGGAAAAATGGAATCTTCAAACTCCCCTCAAGCGTATCAGGCAAAAAATGCACATAGCCAATTTTTCTCCCAGAGCGTTTCTTTTGGAAAGTAGATAAATAATAAGGGAAATCAATGGTGTGAAAATGAGTTACATCTGCCTCTACAGGAAGATTCTCTGTAACAATCAACTGGTCTTTGGCATCACGGTGAAGGAGACTAACCAATTCTCTATAAGCTCCTGACACTCCTTGACCAGCTACTTTTTCACTTGAACTTAGCATATTAATACGCAATTTTTCGTTTTCCATACCTTTCATTATACCATTTTATTTCCAGAAAATCAGCAAAAGAAAGAAGAGACCAAAGGAAAAAGGATAAAATTACCTTATTTTCCAATCGTCTCTCTCATTTTTTTAGTCTTTATTTAATTCCTAGGGCGATACGTGCGTATCGGCTCATTTTTTCAACCGTCCAAGCTGGATACCAGACCAATTTGACCTCGGTATTAGTTACCTCAGGCACATCTGTCATCGCATCATGTATCTGGTCTGTCAAAAGGTCAGCCAGTGGGCAGCCCATAGTTGTCAAGGTCATATCAATTTCAGTGTGACCTGTTTCACCATCAAAACGAATTTCATAAATCAAACCTAGGTTGACAATATCAATCCCCAACTCAGGGTCGATGACTTCTTCCAAAGCATTTAAAATGCGTGTTTTGATCGTTTCAATTTGCTCTTCTGTATAAGCCATGTTATTCCTCACTCTTAGTCTTCAATAAAATCACGAAGGGGTTTGCTGCGACTTGGTTGACGTAGTTTTCTCAAAGCCTTGGCCTCGATCTGACGGATACGTTCACGAGTTACGTTAAAGACTTTACCAACATCTTCAAGAGTACGCATTTTCCCATCGTCCAAACCGAAACGAAGGCGCAGAACGTTTTCTTCACGGTCTGTGAGAGTATCCAAGACTTCATCCAACTGCTCACGTAAAACGATACGCGTTGTGTAATCCACTGGATTTTCAATCACTTCGTCTTCGATAAAGTCCCCAAGATGACTATCGTCCTCTTCACCAATCGGTGTTTCAAGTGATACTGGTTCTTGGGCGATTTTCAAGATTTCACGCACCTTGTCAGGTGTCATATCCATACGCTCAGCGATTTGTTCAGGAGTTGGATCTTGGCCCAATTCTTGAAGGAGATTCCGCTGTTCACGGACAAGCTTGTTAATGGTTTCCACCATGTGAACAGGGATACGAATGGTACGCGCCTGATCAGCGATGGCACGAGTAATCGCCTGACGAATCCACCAAGTTGCATAAGTAGAAAACTTAAAGCCTTTTGAATAGTCAAATTTGTCAACAGCCTTCATCAAGCCCATGTTTCCTTCTTGAATCAAATCAAGAAACTGCATGCCACGACCTACGTAGCGCTTAGCGATCGAAACCACCAAACGAAGGTTGGCTTCCGCAAGACGTTGTTTGGCTTCGATATCACCAGCTTCAACTGCTAAAGCCAATTCTTTTTCTTCTTCGTTAGTCAAGAGAGGAACGACCCCGATTTCCTTCAAATACATACGGACTGGGTCATTAACCTTGGCAGAGGTTGAGCCAATCAAGTCCTCATCACTAAGTTCTGGTTCTTCTTCTGCACTAAGAACACGCGCACTTGGATTTCCTTCGTTATCTGTGATAGAAATTCCAGCATCCTGAATCCGTTGCAAAAGGTCTTCAATGCCGTCTGCATCTAAGGTAAAAGGAATAACCAGACTTGAATTGATTTCGTCATCTGTTGCTGTTCCTGTTTTTTTGTGGTTACGGATAAAGTCTGCTACTTGCACATCAAATGTGGTTACTTCTTTTTGTTTTGTTGCCATTATTACTCCATTCTTCTCTTTTGGGAAATCAATCGTTGCAATTCTTCCAAGGCTGTGTCTGTATCTCCTAGATGACTAGCTTCCTGCACTTTCTTTTTAATTCGTAAGTTGTCCTTGCTGAGGAGAGCACGGTTTCGAGTTTCTTCGACTTCTGCTAGCTCCTGAGGCGACATCTCTGCAGGCAAATCCAGACTAAGCACATGGTACCAAGCATTTTCAACCTCAGGCGTCTGATGAGACAGTTCCTCTGATCCAATTTCTCCCTGCTCACTTAATAATTCGTAAAGAATCTGAAATTCTGGGGTATCAAAGAAAAAACCTTCTCTTAATCGGTAGTCATTTAAAACAACTGGATTCTCAGCCATCCTATAGAGGAGATGAGCCTCTGCTCTCATAACAGCCGTCAGTTGCCGCGTTACAGGTAAACTAATCGCTACGGGTGTAGGTTGCTCCTTTACCCTCCCCTGCCTTTGAACAATCCGACTTTCATTTACAATCTGTTCTACTTGCTGGTAATCAAAGGAAGGTAGATTATCCGCCAGAATGTGGATATAGGAATTCTGGGCGGTGATAGACTTTTCTTTGGCAATTAAGGGAGCAATCTTTTCAATGAACTCGATTTGCGCTTGCAAGTTGTCACTATTCTCAGGTTTGAGTTGGTGAATATAGAACTCTATGGGACTGATACGTGTCTTGGTTAAGAGGTAGGCCAAATCTTCAGGAGAATTCTTTTGCAAATACTCATCTGGGTCCATGGCATCAGGTACTCGAACAACTTCCACTGAGAAGTCTTTTAATTCCTCTAGAGCCTTGGCTGTTGCTGCCTGCCCTGCCTTGTCACCATCATAGCTGAGAACAATTTTTTTGGTAAAGCGTTTAAGGTGGTCAACATGCTCCTTGCTTAAGGCTGTTCCCATGGAAGCTACAGCATTTTCTATACCAGCACGGTAGGCTGCAATCACATCCATGAAGCCTTCCATCAGATAGAGCTCTGTAATCTTACCTGTTCCCTTTTTTGCCTTGTCCAAATGATACAATTCGTAACTCTTGTTAAAAATTGCAGTCGAGCGACTATTTTTATATTTGGCAGTCTGACTATCCGTTTCTTGCCAGATACGACCTGAAAAGGCAATAACCTGCCCCTTGTCATTGGTCAAAGGAAAGATGATCCGTCCAAAAAAAGTATCATAAAATTGATTACCATCTGACAGATAGAACAAGCCCGAATCCAATAAATCCTTTTCCTCAAACTTGTCAGCCAAACGTTGATAGAGATAGGTTCTCTCTGCTGGCGCCAGTCCAATCTGGAAATGCTTCAAAACATCATCCGTCAAGCCTCGTTTATATAGATAAGCCCTTGCTTCTTCTCCCATCTTGGTCGTCATGAGGATGGCATGGTAAAAACGGGCAGCTTCTTCATGCATATCATATAGAGCTTGATGAGGGGAAGCTTGTTGGGGACGAGACTGGACAGGCATGGCCAGTTGAATACCGACGCGCTCTCCTAAGAGCTGAACGGCTTCCATGAAGGACACGCCTTGGTATTCTTCGATGAACTTAAAGACATCTCCTGAGCGCCCACATCCAAAACAGTGATAAAACTGCTTGTCTTCCACAACGTTGAAAGAGGGGGTCTTTTCACCATGAAAAGGACAGAGCCCTAAATAGTTCCGTCCAGCCTTCTGTAAAGAAATCACATCACCTATGACTTCCACAATGTTGGCATTGTTTTTGATTTCTTCAATGACTTGCTTGTCAACCATACACAATACCTCCATCTTATCATAGTTTCACGTAAACTAGTATAGCTTATTTCTGAAAAAAAGTAAACCATTTCATACGCTTTCCGTAATTCTCTTTGTCTTATTTTTCTAGATTGAAATGGAAGATAAAAAACTCAGAAACACTTCCATGCTTCTAAGTTTCTCTTCTCTATTTTTTGATGATTATTTAACTCATCTATTCAAATAATTGATAGTAGTCTGAAATTTTCATCTTAGCTTTTTCTTCTTTATTGAGGTCTTGGATGATACGACCTTCCTTCATGACAATCAGACGATTGCCATACTTTAGTGCATCTTCCATATGGTGGGTAATCATCAAGGCTGTTAGATGATCCTTGCTGACAAAGTCATCCGTTAACTCCATCAAAGCAACACTGGTCTTTGGGTCGAGAGCTGCTGTGTGTTCATCCAACAAGAGCAACTCTGGTCGCTTCAAGGTTGCCATCAAGAGACTCAAGGCCTGACGTTGACCACCTGATAGAAATTCAATAGGAGTGTCCAGATGTTTTTCAAGACCATTTCCAACCTTTTCAATGGTAGTCTGGAACTCTTCTCTGTGACTTGAAAGTCTCCTAGGAAGGAGTCCTCTCTTCTCACCACGAAACTTGGCAATCAAGAGATTTTCCGCCACCGTCATACGAGGAGCCGTACCCATCTTAGGATCCTGAAAGACACGAGACAAATACTTAGCCCGCTTTTCAGGTGAAAAATGCGTCACATCCTCGCCCATGATACGGATACTTCCACTTGTTAAAGGTAAGGTACCTGCAATAGTGTTAAAAAGCGTTGACTTCCCTGCTCCATTTCCACCTAGTATTGTAATGAAATCATGTTCAAAAATCTCAAGAGAAACATCATTTAGAATGATTTTTTCCTCGTCAAAGCCATTCGTGATGACTTTGGTAGCATTTTTTAATTCTACAATTGCTGTCATTTGCTAAACTTGACTCCTTTCAGGTATTTGCTTTTGAAGGTTGGAATCATAAGGCAAACTGCCAAAATCAAGGCGCTGTACAAACGAAGATAACTTGTATTAAACCCAAGAGCAATCACTCCCCAAACGAGGAACTGATAAGCAATAGACCCTACAACGATGGTCATGAGTCGCTCTGCCAGGGTCAAACTCTTGAACAAAACCTCACCAATAATCAAGCTAGCAAGCCCTACGACAATCACTCCAATTCCTCGGGAAACATCTGCGTATCCTTCTTGTTGAGCAATTAAGGCCCCTGCAAGTGCGATGATCCCATTTGAGAGAACCAAGCCCATGAGTTCCATACGACCCGTATTGATACCAAAGCTACGAGCCATATCAGGATTATCACCAGTAGCGATGTAGGCCTGACCTAGTTTGGTATCAAGGAAAAAGAGCATAAGGCCAATAACAAGAGCTACAAAGATTAATCCAGTCAGGAGTTGGTTAAGATCTGAATCGAAAGGCAAGACATCCTGTATTTGTTTAGTTCCAAGAAGCCCCAGATTGGCACGCCCCATAATCATGAGCATGATGGAATGGCAGGAAGTCATGACCAGAATCCCTGATAAGAGGGTTGGGATTTTTCCTTTGGTATATAAGAGTCCCGTCGCCATTCCAGCTAGACAGCCCGCTCCTACTGCAGCTAAGGTCGCTAAGAATGGATTGACTCCCTGTGTTATCAAGGTTACAGCTACTGCTCCCCCTAGAGGAAAAGAACCTTCAGTAGTCATATCTGGAAAATTCAAAATTCGAAAAGTCATAAAGATTCCCAAACCTAGAATCGCCCAGACCATCCCCTGTGAAATAATGGATACTATCATAATCTTTCACTCATTTCTTTCTTTAGTAAAAATGGGAGGAGATGTGTCCAGCTCCTCCTTTATCTTTATTCAATCACTTGTCCTGCTTCTTTTAGAACGGACTCAGGAATGGTGATACCAAGTTCCTGCGCTAGTTTTTTGTTAATCACTGACTTACCAGTTGAAAAGACATTAACTGGCGTATCAGCTGGTTTTTCACCTTTCAAAACTTTGGCAATCATTTTACCAGTAGCCACTCCAAGATCGTGTTGGTCAACTACTACTGATGCTAATCCACCTGCTTCTACCATGGCAGTGGCACTTGGGTAGATTGGCTTTTTAGCTGTTTGGTTGCTTGAAACAACTGTTGAGAATGCTGATGCAATGGTATTGTCAATTGGAACCCAAATTGCATCGACCTTGCTTGTCATAACATTGACTGTTGAAGCAATTTCATTTGTTGAAGGAACGGCAAATGTTTCGACTGTCAAACCTGCTTTTTCAGCATAAGCCTTGAATTCTTCTACCTGTGTTTTTGAGTTATCTTCGCTACTTGAGTAAAGAGCACCGATTGTTTTGACATTTGGTGTCAAAGTTTTAATCAATTCCACTTGTTGTTCAGCAGGGTTGTGGTCTGACACCCCTGTGATGTTGCCACCTGGTTTTTTCAAATCTTTGACCAAGTTAGCACCGATTGGGTCTGTAATAGCAGCCATGATAACTGGTAGGTCTTTTGTAGCACTAGCGAGTCCTTGAGCCGCTGGTGTTGCAATCCCAACAACTACATCGTTTCCATTTGCTACCAATTGTTTACTCATGGTTGCAACCTTGCTCTGATCTCCTTCAGAGTTCATAAAGTCGATTTTTACTTGATCGTCCTTATAGCCTTCTTCAGCTAGTCCATCTTGAATCCCTTGGTAAATCAAGTCCAAGGATGGGTGACTAACAAATTGAAGGACACCAACCTTAGCAACCTTTTGCTCTTCCTTAGCTGATGGCTTGTTCATAGATGAATAAATCAAGCTAGCCACCACCAATACTGCTAATCCAGCGACAATTCCAATCAAACGTTTATTTTTCATTTTTCTTTCTCCTTAATTCTTTTACCTTAACTTGTTAAATCACATCATCAAGCGATGCCATCGTTTAAATTCCAATATCTTTCCTCCTCATAGAAAAAGTCCTCACACAAAAAACTTGTGTGAGGACGTCGATGCGCGGTGCCACCTCAATTATAGGGAATATCCCTATCGCTCTTTCTCGCAATAACGAGTTGCACTGTAAGGTGTGCTCACCGAATTTTTATGATTTCAAATTCTTAAGTACATTCAGCCCAATTTCATCACTTTCATCTATCTGCTTTCACCAACCACAGACTCTCTAAAAAATGAGCATGATTACTTTCTGAATGTTTAAATTATATCATTTTTCAACTACTTGTCAAGCTTATTTTTAGAATTTTTTAAACAATTCAAAAACTTCCCCTTTATAAAAGAGGAAGTTTGTAGAATATCAGCCTGAATTACGCAAACCTGTTGCAATTCCGTTGATAGTTGTATGGATCAGTTTTTCTTCGTCTGCTGACAATTCGCCGCGACGTTGACGTTTGATCAACTCCAACTGGATGTAGTTCAGGATATTAAAGTAAGGCATACGATAGTTTAGACTGTCTTTTAGGTAAGAGTTTTCTGCCAAGAGTTCGTCATAGCCTTCGATAGCTAAAATAACGTCCTTAGTCAACTGCCATTCATCTAAAATAGTGTAGTAGATAGCTTGTACTTCTTCGTCTTCACAGAGCTTGGCATATTCAAAAGCAATGTTCATATTAGACTTAGACAAGACCATGTCTACATTGGAAAGCAAAGATTGGAAGAAAGGCCAGTTTTGGTACATGTCTCGAAGGAACTCGATATTCTTCGGATTTTGATCAATAAACTCTTTAAAGCTTGATCCAACTCCGTACCATCCAGGGAACATGACACGGCTTTGTGACCATGAGAAGACCCAAGGAATGGCACGCAAACCGCCAATTTCAGTGATGGTCTTACGAGCTGCTGGACGCGAACCAATATTGAAGCTTGAAATAGCCTTGATTGGACTTGATTCAAAGAAATAGTCATAGAAATGTTCATTTCCAAAGACCAAATCACGATAGATATCGTAGCTACGGTCCACTACTTGGTCCATAATAGCTTCGTAACGATTTGACGTATTGGTATCACTCTTCTTCTTGGTAATCATACGGTTAATGGCTGCAGAAACCAACATTTCAAGGTTATAATAGGCTGCATCTTTGTTACCGTATTTGTTTCCAATGACTTCTCCTTGCTCAGTCAGACGGATACGGTCCTTGATAGACTTAAGTGGTTGAGATGTGATGGCTTCATAAGTTGGTCCACCACCACGACCCACAGTACCACCACGACCATGGAAGAAAGTAACCTTAACGCCGAATTCATCCCCAATAGCCGTCAGTTGTTGTTGCGCTTTATAGAGGGTCCAACATGATGATAGGTAACCACCGTCCTTGTTACTATCAGAGTAGCCAAGCATGATTTCTTGGTAGTTGTCTTTTGAAGCAATCCATTTTTTAGCCAAAGGAAGAGAGAAATATCTTCTCATGGTTTCTTCTGAGTGATCCAAGTCCTCGATCGTTTCAAAGAGGGGAACAATCTGAACGCGGGCTTTTTGGGCATCCACCAAGCCGACTTCCTTAAGCATAATGGCTAGTTCGAGCATATCGGATACACTGGTTGCGTGAGAAATGATGGTTTGACGAATAACATTTTCACCCAGTTTATCCTTCAACTTGCGCGCAGCTTTAAAGATAGAGAGTTCTTTTTCAAGCAGTTCTGACTTTTCAGCATGAGTCGCTGAGAGAATACGAGGGTCTTCTTCCAACTCTTTTAAGAGGAGGGCGCATTTTTCATCTTCAGATAGATCGCTATAGTGATCATTGATACCAGCAGATGCAAGCAATTCTGCCACACAGGCTTCGTGAACACTAGAATCCTGGCGCATGTCGATAGAAGCAAGGTAGAATCCAAAAATTTCGACAGCTTGCATCAACTCGACAAATTCTCCTGAAATCAGGTATTCTCCTTTGTTCTCAAGGAGAGAGTCGCGAATGGCCAACAAATCTTGATAAAATTCATCTGCAGTGGCATATCTAGGCTGAAGATTCTTGTCTTCAATGAGATAAGCCTTGGTTGCCTGCATCTTAGCTTGGATATCAAAAAGGGCACGACGATAGAGTTCTTTTTCACGGTAAATCGAGTTATCTTGTGACTTCAGCGCCATCTCACGAACCTTGTTGCTGACATTCACGATGCTGGTTGACAGTGAAAATTCACGATAAAGATTATAAATCTTTTCATCATAGTAGTTCATGATGACTTCGCACTGAGTCAAGGCTGATTTGTTGAGGGTTTCCGCTGTTACAAAAGGATTTCCATCACGGTCTCCTCCGATCCACATCCCCATGGTAATCGGTTTTGGATGTTGGAGATCGATACCTTGTTCTTTTGCCATTTTTTTATACTCAGCTGTCAAACGCGGAACAGCATTCAGGAAAGAACTTTGGTAATACTCCATCACGTTGGTGATTTCGTTGGTTACTTTCAATTTCTTCTCACGAATCATGTCCGTTTGCATGATAATTTCAATGTAACGACGGAGATCTGTATGCCATTTTTCTTTATTAATCAAGCCAAGTTTGACATCACGGTACTTGCGCAAAAGCGTATGGATATGGTTGGTCAGATCCAGCATACTCTTGCGCTGTACTTGCGTTGGATGGGCGGTTAAGACAGGAACGACATTTAACTTTTCTAAAATTTCGGCTGCATTTTCTTTTTCAGCTACCATCTTAATCGTTGTAGATAGTTTCCCTAGATAGTCTTGGTCCACATTGTTTTGGTGATTGATTTCATAGGCCAAATCCACATCCTCAGAGATATTAATCAAAAGTGGAAGGATAGAGAAATAGCGTGAAATGTAAATCATTTCTTCATTCGAAAGACTGGTCACTAGGTCATTGAGCCCTTGATAATTCTCGCTAGTTGATAATTCCTTCAACTGGATAATCTTTTCAAAGGTTTCAGGCGCTAGCATATTTTTTGTGATATCTTCTAATAGCTCAGTCAGAATCAAGACTTCTTCTTGGACGACTGCTTTATTACTATAGTTTTCTAATTTTTGAAGAGACATATACTTTCCTTTCCATTCAATCCTTACAGATTTTCATCGGTTTGATTCTCGTATTCTCTGATAAGTTTGGCACGTTTTTCACTTGCATCAATGTTCAGTACAAGCGCGATGGCCACGGATAATACCAATAGACTGTTCCCACCTTGTGAAAGGAAGGGGAAGGTTACCCCTGTAGAAGGAATCAACCCTGAAATCCCACCAATATTGACAAAGACCTGAACAAGGATCATTCCTCCGACACCAATAGCAACCATGGAGTTAAAGGGATCCTTTGCTCGAATACCAACCAAGATGATTCGCAAAATCAAGAAGAAGAGTAAAGCCAAAATCATACTGGCTCCAACGAATCCAAACTCCTCGATGACAATCGAAAAGACAAAATCCGTATGGGCTTCTGGCAGATAACCACGCTTCTCGATGGAATTCCCTAGTCCCAGTCCGAACCAGCCTCCATTTACCATTGCATAGTAGGAATTTGCGAGCTGGTGTCCTGCACCCGCCAAGTCATTAAAGGGATTAAAGAAGGCACTAAAACGTTTAGCAACGTAACCAAATACAGGAATTTGAGAGAACTTTTCAACCCCAACAAAGCGAATGACAGACAAGACTAACATTGAGCTCCCTGCCAAGAGAGCCAGAATGGTCGAGAACCAACGATAGGCGATCCCACTTACGGTATACATGATGAGCGCCACCAAGACCAAGATGGTCGCATTTCCCAAGTCTGGGAAAATTCCCAAGCTACCAATCAGAACTAGCAGAACAAAACGCCAGTCGTTAAAAGCTCGAGGTAGCCACTGATTCTGTGTCAAAACCTGGAAGTCATAAACCGCAATCTCATCTTGTTGTTTTGAAAATCGATGTGCCAGGTACCAGATGATGATAATCTTAAGGTACTCTGCAGGCTGAATCGTTACAGGTCCTACAGAAATCCATCCGTATGCTCCATTGACAGGTGTTCCGACCAGTCGTGCAAGAGCTAAAAGAACCATCTCCACAATCATTACGATAAAGATGAGACGTCCGTTTCTTAGGAAACCTAATTTTAATTTATAGATTAAGGCAATCAGAATCAAACTAGCTATCCAGAAGATCCCTTGGTTTCGCACCAATTGAAAAGCGCTTTTTCCTTCTTCGATCAAGGTTGCACTCGTTGTCGAATATACCACAATCAGCCCCAAAATCGATAAAAGGAAGTAAGGAATCAAAATGGAATAGTTTAGTAGGTGCCTTTTACTAATTTTCATATTTCACCACTCTAATAGGAACAGACGCTTCTGTTCCCAATTCCGTTTTATTTTCTAGTTTTGATTGCTATTATACCACTTTTTCAGAAAGAAAAAAACTCTTATCCTTTAATCCTTCGAATTTTACTCATTTTCCAGTATCAGGTATAAAAAAACAAATCTCTTTTGAGATTTGTTTTTTGCTTTCTTAGTTAGATGAAGAGCTGCTACTTGAGCTTGAGTCACCACCACCGATGTATTGGGTGAAGATGTTTTGGAATGATTGGTCTTTAACCTTGATGTTTGCTGCTTGCAATTCTTTACCAATTACTCCTTGAACAAAGGCTGAATCATTTTGTTTTTGAGTCAAGATAATGGTCTTCAATTTTTCTTTGTAATCCTCTATATTAGAAGATTTTTCTGTTTTCTTCGTTACTTTGATGATGTAGAACTGACTGCTGTAGGCTTGTGTTCCAGTAGCTGTAATCACATCAGAAACCCCGTTCACATCCAAGGCAAAGGCTGCTTTCTTGACTTGTTCTGGAAGTTCTGTTGAAGCAGAGTCAAAAGTGATTTCTCCACCATTTTCTTTTGTTTTATCGTCATTAGAGTTGTCTTTTGCCAACTGAGCAAAATCCGCACCTTCTGCTTTAGCTTTCTCAAGTACTTCTTTTGCCTTGTCTTCATTATCCAAACGGATGATTTGAGCTGTTACATCTGGTGTGTAAGACTCAAAAGCTTTTTGGTAGGCTTCGTCTGTCAACTCACTTTCAGCAGCCTTTTTAACTGCCAATTCAACCAATTTGCTGGTACGGATTTGAGCTTTACGAGTCTCAGGTGTCATACCTGCACGTTGAAGCACGCTGTTGTAGCTATCGCCGTATTTCTTTTGTTCTTCAGCAACGGCGTCATCCACATCTTTATCCGTTACCTCTGATCCATATTGTTGTTCAAATACTTTTTGGATGGTCATATTGAGCAAGACTTGTTGTGCAGTTGGATTGTTCTTTACTTCTTCAAAGAATTGATGCTCTGTAATCACATCGCCCTTCATGCTAATCAAATCTTTTCCTTCAGAACTGTTTGAACAAGCTGCAAGTGTTGCTACTGATAAAAGTGTGATGGCTCCTGCCATAAGTTTTTTCTTCATGTTTACTCCTTTTACGGTAAGTGTTACCTTATCTATTTTACTATAATTTCTTAAATTTTTCTGAAAATCATTCGCTCTCAGGAAGCTCTACTTCTGCTAGATTCTTTCGTAGCATGAGAATGCCGTCTCCAAGTGGAACTAGAGTTGCTGTTAGACCTGGATTGTCCAAAGTTGCGTCGAAAAGTCTTTGCAAACCACGGTAAATGGTGCGTTGACCTCGGCGGACTTCCATGATGTCCTTGGCAACATCTCCTCCTTGGAAAATATCATCCAAGACCACCACTCCACCGACTTCCAAATGTTTAAGGATTTCAGGCAGAAAGACGATATACTTTGACTTGGCCGAATCCATAAAGACAAAATCATATGTTTCTGTCAAAGTAGATAAAACATCAACAGCATCACCTTCAAGTAAGGTGATTTGCTTACGACTGTCAAACTTGGCAAAGTTTTCCTTGGCAAAGCCTATCATTTCTGGATTTCGGTCAATGGTTGTAATCTTGGCATCTGGCGCATGTTCCGCCATCAAGAGTGCTGAAAAACCGATAGCCGTCCCAATTTCCAAAATGTTCTTGGGCTGTATGGTCTCCATGAGAAATCGAAAATACGCGACCGTTTCATGGGGAATAATGGGAATGTTTTCCTTGCGAGCGAAGGTCTCCAATTCTTTCAAAGAACCTGTCACCTGCTTTTGACGCTGGCGCATGAGTTCTACGATTTCTTCCTTGACGACGGGACGTCGCATGTTATGGTTGGCATTTTTACTATAAGACTCTACCATCTTAAGCTAATCCCAATTTTTCAACAAGGGCTTCAAACTCGTTCAAGCGACGTTCAAAGACTGCAAAGGCATCGTTGAGATAGTCTTCCTTCTCCATATCCACTCCCGCTTTTCTCATAACATTGAGTGGATAATCTGACTTACCTGCCTTGAGGTAGTCGATATAGCGATCACGGTCTTCTTGACTCCCATGGACAATCTTCTCAGCCAAGGCTGAAGCAGCTGCAAAACCAGTTGAATATTGATAAACATAGTAGTTATAGTAGAAATGTGGAATGCGTGCCCACTCGTATTGGATCTGAGGATTGTCTTCCTTGCTGAGTCCATAGTACTCTTGGTTCAAGTCAGCGTAGAGCTTATTGAGGAAATCACTTGTCAAGACTTCTCCATTTTGGTCTGCTTGGTGGATGGCGTGTTCAAACTCAGCGAATTGAGTTTGACGGAAGACTGTTCCACGGAAACCGTCTAGGAAGTTATTGAGAATAGCAAAGCGAGTTGCATCGTCTTCTACTTCTTCCAACAATTTCTCTGTCAAGATATTTTCGTTAGTCGTTGAGGCAATCTCAGCCAAGAAGATAGAATAATCTCCGTAAACATAAGGTTGGGTTTCACGAGTATAGCTAGAGTGCATACTGTGACCTGTTTCATGGACAAGGGTAAAGAGATTGTCTAGATTGTCCTGCCAGTTTAAAAGCATGAAGGCATTTGTATCATAAGAACCACCAGAGTAGGCACCAGAACGCTTGCCTTGATTTTCATAGACATCAATCCAACGCTCACTGAAGGCACGTTTAACACGGCTCAAGTAGTCGTCACCTAAAACTGCCAAGGCTTCTTCTGCCTTTTTCAAGGCTTCTTCGTAGGTAAAGCTATAATCTACTGACGAAAGCGGTGTGTAGACATCGTACATCTTGAGGTCGGAAATCCCCAAGATTTTAGAACGAAGGTTAAGGTAACGATGCAAGAGTGGCAAATGCTTGCGAACTGCTGCTACTAGATTGTCATAGACACTTTCTGGAACAAAGTTTGCTGCGAGAGCTGCATGGCGAGCACTCTTATAGTTGCGAACTTTTGCTCGGTAGTTTTGCACCTTAACATTTGTCTGCAAAGTCTTAGCATAAGTGTGTTGGAATTGCTCATATGTCGCATAAAGGGCTTCATAGGCACCACGACGCACTTCACGGTTTTTAGACTCCATCAAGCGAATGTAAGTACCGTGTGAGAGTTGCACATCATTGCCTTCGTCATCAAGGACATATGGGAAGCTAATATCCGCGTTGTCCAAAATAGCAAAAGTTTCACTAGCAGCGCCAAAGATTTCTCCTGCTCCAGCAAGCAATTCTTCCTCACGTTGCGAAAGAACATGGTCTTTCTTTTGCAAGAGCTTGTCAAAAAAGTGCTTGTAAACTTGGAGTTTTGGCTGAGCTTCTAGGAAGGCCGCATACTGCTCTTCGCTAATCTCCATAAACTCAGGTTCATAGAATGAAAAGGCTTGTTCTAACTGACTGTATAGAGTCATTGCCTTAGCATAGTACTCTTGATACTTGGCTTCACGCGTGTCCTGGTCATTTTTCATATGCGCATAGACATAAAGCTTTTCAACTTGGCGTTCCAAGTCGAGTGAGAATTCTGTGATCTCAAGCAAACTGTCTGCGCTGTCCAAAAGATGTCCCTCATACTTAGTTGCTGTTTGTACTTTTTCAGTTAAATCTTTCAAGGCTTCTTCCCAAGCCTGGTCTGTTGGGTAGATTGTCGAAAGATCCCATGTATCTTTTTCATTTATTTCATGTCGTTGTAATACCATAAGATTCCTCCATCCTTTCTATTTTACCACATTTTTTGAGAAATATAAGTGATAAAAGGCTGGTGGATAGAGCTTTTGGCGATTATTTTTCGGATTTTTTTGATAGTAAGCCTGAAAATTTCTATAATAGCTAGCCAAATCCGTTTCAATCTGCAAAAAATCACCTGACTCTATCGGTCTGACCTGGGGATACCAGTCGTCCAGTTGATGCTTTAATAGATTGTCTCCTCGATGATAAGCTTCCTCCTGCTTCTTCATCCAGTAAGGCGTTTGGTAGTACAACTGCTGACGAATGTAGTGACAGATAGTTAAATCTTGCACGACTGCAAAACGAGGCAGTTTTTGTTTTTGATAAGGAAATCGTAGAATTTCCAAGAGATTTCCTTGACCATAGGGAAATTCCTTGACCTGAAAATGAAGCTTGCCACGTAGGTCCTGATGCAAAAGATATTTGAGTCTCAAAATTTTCCTTTTGAGATCCAGTTCCCAAACAAAGAAACCCATATTTTGACTAAAATAGAGAAATCCCCTTTGTAATTGTGTTAATCGCTCTTTTAACCAGAGTTTTTCTCCGAGTAGCCAGATAACCTGATAGCCCTGGCTGCGGTATCCTTGGCTTCTATCGCCTAAAAGCTTTTGAGACAAGGGGCTGCACTGAACCTCCAGAGCTAGTTTCTCATTGACAAGAACATCTGCTATCTGCTGAATCTCAGGAAGAGCGTACTCTAGGGCAACCTGACAGTCTTTCTTGGCCCAGTGATAAAGGGCCTCTTTGTTGCCCAAGTGTTCTGGACTTTCATTCTCAAAAGTAGCTATACAATCTCTTAAAGATTCATGAGCGAAATGCGTTCGAATGCTCTGTCCTTGGCGTAATCGTAGTCCGCCACCACAGGCGGGGCAGGTATAAGCTTGCTTAGTCACGTCTTTTTCGAGGGCATTCACCAATTTTCCCTGTGCATCTCTGGCTACAAACATGGTCTACCTCCTTTTCTCATTTATTCGAAAAAAAACTAAAAAAGACTGGAATTCCAGCCTTTCATATTACTTTTCTACCTTTTAAACCTCTTAGAGTATTTTTTCAACATGGGAATGAGATTGGGAATCTGCTCACTTCTAATGACCAGCACGCCGTATTCCTGGCAGCGATTGGCATAAGCTGGATTGATTTTTCCAGTACAAACAATCAACTTGAGACAACTCTCCCCAGCAAAATGATTGGCGTAGACTTCTAGTTCATTGATGGCTTCGACTGATAAATCTGTCATCTTGCAAGAGATAAAAGTAATCGAGCGTCCCTTTCTCAGAATGACATCAATCTCATTTTGAACATTATCTGCCTCTGGAAAGATGCCATTCCAATCAATCTCACCACCTATCATGCATTCATCAAACAGCTGAGATTCAAGCGCCAAGAGATAGAGATATACCTCTAAAATATGTCCCTTGTTGCGGCAAAAGACTTGAGCTTCTTGACTTGGAAAGCTGTAGGCTACTCGTTTCTTGTCTTCGCTTTCCATACAAAGCATCCCCGCTTCCATAAGTAAAGGAATGAGGGATTTTGGATAGTGATAATACCTGCCATTGTTTTCCAGTATTTTTTCGGTCTCAGCATGCAGGTCATTGGTCTTAGCTAGAGAGAAAAATTGGGTCACTTGATACCAGTGGGCAGGATTGGCAATGGCAGAGCTGGCTAGCTTTTTGATGGCTGCAATTTGCTGAGCTGAGTGGATAGGGCGTTTGGATTTGAGGATTTTTCCACCACGCAAGGCTATCAGCTGCTGGATGCTTAGGGTTGGAATGTCCAAATCTTCTTTTTCTAACTGTCCGGCTACCCACTTGTATTGTTTTCCTCGCTCAACATCCATGGCAACGATGGGGAGGTCCCGATCCAAGCCGTATTGATAGAGAGATAAGGCTAGTAGCGAATCCCCACCAAAAACATCGAGAAGGACTTGGTCATAGCCTGCTAGACAATAATCTAACTGGTCTGCTAGTTGTTCTAAGGATAACTGACGAAAGGTCACTCGTTGAATATGAGGTACCTCTTCCATGATAAACTGACGGAGAGAGAGCTTCTCTTCATTGCTTATTTTCGTCAAAGATAGAAAAAGAATCTCGTCACAATCACTGATAAAGGCTTGGTAGACATTCTTTTCCAATACATGCCGATCATACAATTCCACCAAAAGACTCGTCATTCGACCACCTCCATCATAAAGACTTTCTTGCGCTGAGAGTATCAGCAATACAGCCCTACTGCTCAGATTTCCTAATTCTAGTATAGCATAAAATCCTGCTTGCCCCAATCAACCAACGCAAACAAAAACGAATAGAAACCTTGCAAAGTGGTTTCTATTCGCTGGTATAGGTTTGATTTACTTGACTTTTTTGGCTAACATAGTCGCAAAGCGTAGTTGAATGCGATTGCCATTTTCATCACGACGGTGCAGATGTCCTGGGTTTTCATTATACTTGATCAATTCCCAATCCTTGTAGTAGTCCGCCAGTTCCCCTTCTTTAAAGGTGAATGGGAAATTAACCGAGCAAGGATAATCCTCTGTATCCATGGCACAGACGATAAGATTGTAACCACCGACCGTGGTGTGCTCCTGCATATTTTGGATAATAGCTGGAATGCGGTTCGCTTGTAGGAACATCAGAACAACTGTTGAAACGATAAAATCATAGTCTTGGCTAACACTGGCAGAATTGATATCATAAAGTCCGACAGGCATGTCTAGATCCTCTTGCTCTACGATACTTTGCAAGATCTCAAGCGACAATTCATTTTGATCCACAGCTGTCACATCAAAACCATTCTGTGCAAGAAAGAGAGAGTTACGTCCTTGACCACAACCCAAATCCAAGGCTCTTCCTGGTTTCACCGTCTGCATAGCCTCTAGGACCTCTGAATGGACTGGATTGGTCTGGTATTTCTTAGGGAAATAATCCTCAGGTTTACAATAAAATTCCAAGTACCATTCTACATCGTCTGTTGCAGCCTCTACTCGGTGCCAGGCTTGCGGTTGCGCCATGGGATTGTCTGATCCCGCCTCAAAGAGATGCTCAGCTAGAACCTCACCATCTTCTGTCAACTCAATAAACTTGAGTGCCCCCTTCAAGACAGTAATTTTTCCCCAAGTGCCGACTTTGGTATTGTGCTTTTGCTGAACTGCTTCAGGCATGGTCTGTTTATTCCACAAGGGCATCCGTTTATAGGCAATTAGTTTTTCCATTTTACTTCCTCTTCTTAACGCTGGTTGACAGCTTTCATCACACGCGCAATATCGCGATTCTGCTCACGACGTTTGATTGACTCCCGTTTATCATAGTCATGTTTCCCTTTAGCAAGTCCTAAAAGGAGTTTAGCATAACCATCTTTGATATAGACTTTAAGGGGAATCAGCGTCATTCCTGTTCCTTTAGTCTCTTGTTCTAATTTTTGGATTTGTTTCTTATGGAGCAGGAGTTTACGACGACGTTCTGGTTCTTGGTTCCAGATATTTCCCTCTTCGTAAGGGGCAATATGAACATTGCTCAGCCAGACTTCCCCATTTTTTACTTGGGCAAAGCCATCCTTGAGATTGATTCGAGCAGCTCGTACACTCTTGATTTCAGTTCCAGTCAGGACCATCCCTGCCTCTAGCGTATCTACGATTGTATAGTCGTGGCGCGCCTTTTTATTTTGTGCGACGACCTTTCCCTCGCCCTTTGCCATGCTTGGCTCCTTTCTTAGCTACTTCCTTGTAAAAAGGTTTCTTACCTTTTTTCTTCTTGTCTTTTTGTGAATGCTTGCGCTTATCATTTGAGCGTCCTGATTTTCTCTTGTCTTCCTTCTTATCTGAACGACGACTTGAGCCACGACCTCTATCTTTGCGCCCAGCTTGTTTCAAACCTTTTTCGATGACATCAAACTCACTTGGGATATAAGAGAAGTCAATTTCACCTGTCATCTTATCGGCTCTTTCTACACGAATACGAATTTGCTGTCCCACACGGAAGGTTGTTCCTGATTTCTCCCCACGAAGAGTCAAATCACGTTCATTAAAATGATAAAATTCAGGCAAATTGGTAATGTGAATCAATCCTTCGACTGTATTTGGCAATTCAACAAAGAGACCGAATTTGACGATGCTTGATACAACTGCGTCGTACTCTTCACCAACGTATTCTTCCATGTACTCAGCCTTTTTCATGGCTTCGACTTCACGCTCGGCCTCGATGGCACGACGCTCACGATTGGAAGACTGGGTTGCAATCTCTGGAATCACTTGTTCAAAATGCTCGGCTATTTCCTTGGAACGACCATAGTCCCGAATCATGCGGTGGACAAGGAGATCTGGATAACGGCGAATAGGACTGGTGAAGTGAGTATAATAGTCGGCAGCAAGACCATAGTGACCGTGATTGTGCTCTGAATAGCGAGCCTGTTGCATAGAACGGAGAAGCATCATGGACAATACATCCGCATAGGGTTCTCCCTCAACAGCACGCATGATGTCTTGAAGCGCCTCCTGGCTAATCTCACTGGCAGTCCCATAAATCCGCAAACCAAAGCTCGAAGCATAATCAATAAACTTCTGAACTTTTTCAGCCTTGGGCTCCTCGTGGATTCGATAGATGAAAGGTAGGTCCAGCTTGCTAAAGTGCTCGGCAACCGTTTCATTAGCAATCAACATGAAGGACTCAATCATCCGCTCAGCAACACCACGCTGACGAAGAACGATATCCACAGGCTTACCTTTTTTATCCACTAGAATCTTAGCTTCACTGGTATCAAAATTGAGAGCACCACGTTTCTCACGCATGCTTTCTAGCCTTTCATGAAGCTTGGCCATGAGCTCGATACTAGGAACAATTTTCTTAAACTCTTGTCTCTTCTCCTCGTCACCAGCTAGGATATCATTAACAGCACTATAGGTCATACGGAAGCTAGTCTTAATGACCGTTTGTGTGATGGTGTAGTTGACTACACGACCATGTTTATCAATTTCCATAATAGCTGACTGGGTCAAGCGATCTACTTGAGGATTGAGAGAGCAGATACCATTTGACAAACGCTCTGGAAGCATTGGGACCACACGGTCTGTCACATAAACAGAAGTCGCGCGGTTAAGGGCTTCCTTGTTAAGGGCAGAACCCTCTGTCACATAGTAGGAAACATCCGCGATGTGAACACCGAGTTCGATATTGCCATTTTTTAAAGACTTGATGTGTACTGCGTCGTCCAAGTCCTTGGCATCCGCACCGTCAATGGTAAAGGTGATTTCATCTCTCAGGTCCAGACGCCCTTCCATATCCTTTTGAGACGGAGCTTCTGGTACACTTTCTGCCTCCTTGAGAACAGCTTCTGGAAATTCTGAAACAATATCCATGGATTCCAAGACTTCAAGAACGTCAATCCCAGCATCAGTCGAGTGCCCCACCACGTCTAGCACACTAGCGACAAAGAAATCATGTTTCTTACTTGGGTATTTGTCGATAAAGACCTTGAGAACTTCAGTACCTTCCAACTTGATAGCTGGTTTCTTCACATAGATCGGTTGGCTGATTTTCTGATTTTTTGAACGGATGTAGCCCGCATACTTGGGTTTTTCCTGATCCAGAACGATTTGCCCAACAACTGTCGTCAGACTGTGTTCTAAGATATCAATAATTTTAGCTTCGGCAGCTGTTCCCTTGTTGCGGTCAGCAACTTTCTTAATCACGACCTCAACGGTATCGCCATCAATAGCATAGTTGACATCGTTTTTTCCAACAAAAAGGTCGTCCTCTTCCCCTTCTAGACTAACAAAGCCAAAGCCATTTTTATGGGCATGAAAAATCCCTTTGAGGGTGATTTCATGTTTCTTCTTTTGGTCCAGACATAAGCTACCATCATCTTCAAAACGGATCTGGTGCTTTCTTTCCATCAGAGACAGGGTTTTAATCAACTCACGGAAATCCTTGGACCCATCCTTTCCGAGAGCCTGAGCCAGGTCATTTACCGTCACTCGCCCCTTCTCTTGCAAATATTCTTTAATTTTATCTTTCATGTTTTCTTTCTAGATTTTTATAATTTCTTTTTGATTGATAACTTTATAAGTGTCATTGAAAATAAAAATAGGCTAAGACCTAGTCTCGCCCATTTCTTATCTACTTGATAATACTGTCAATGCTAAGGCAATGGCTAGCCAGAAAAAGACTAAAATACCTGTCAAACGTTGCATCACAGCTTCAAAACCACGCGCTTTACTACGTTCAAACAAATCACCTGAGCTGGCATCAAATACATTGCTGGATTGGTTCTTAGTTGGTTGCATGAAAATCGCAATCACAATCACAACAGATAATACTAATAAAATGGTTAATAATAGGTTATACATATCAAACTCCTTAAAATCCCTATTATTTTACCATAAATTCTACTTAGATTCAAGATGTAAAGTTACTTTTCTTTCCTTTGGACAATATTTTAACACCTCAATCTTGTCTGGATGGGTTTTAGAGTTCTTACTGGTTAGATAATTCATGCTGCCACAAGAGGAGCACTTGAGATTGATTTTTACTCGCACTAGATTTCCTTTACTTTTAATAATGATCTAAATTGCACTAAGTTACATAAACAACTGAAAGCTACACAGGCTGCTGTCGCATAAAAGACAGCATGGTAGCCCAAATATCCTGCAACTGCGGATCCCGCCATAGGTCCAATCACTCCACCGAGATAAAAAAAGACTTGGTTGAAGGCGAAAATCCTTGAAATACCTGATTTTGGAGTCATTTTGCTAAGAAGCGCATTGACACCTGGTATGAGAGCTCCCGTTCCCAAACCAAAGAGAAAACGATACAAGCCAAGTTGAAGGGGGCTGGTTGCATGGGCACAAAGAAGGTAAATGATGACGGAATAAATCTGCGCTGCAACTAACAATCTATGATTCCCTACCTTATCGCCAAGTTTTCCTAGAATTCCAGCACTCATCATGCTAGAAAACCCCATGCTGGATACGATTAATCCTGATACAAAGAGGAGATTCTCAGTCTGCCCTAAGTCCCGCACATAGAGAGCTAGAATGGGACCAATTGATTGAGCTGAAAATTGAATGACAAAGCTCGTCAAAAATAGATTCACTAAAAGCCTAGGATACTTGAAAGAAGAAAATACTTCTTTCGTTGGGATAACCTTCTCCTTAGCCACTGGCTGAAAATCTTCCTTGATAAAGAAAATGGTTAGAATTGCAGCTAAAAATAAGAAAGCACCTACCAATAAAAAGACATTACGAATGCCAAAAATTTCAGCAATAAAGCCTCCAACAAAGGGACCCGTCAATGTTCCTGCAACAACACCTGTAGATAGAGTCCCCAGAGCCGCTCCCGACTTATCTTTCGGTACCTGACTAGCAATCAAGGCCGTTGCATTGGGGACAAAACCGGTAAATACACCATTGAGCAAGCGCAAAAAGAGTAGCCAATAGATATTTGGCACGAAGGCCAAACCTCCCATCGTAATGGTCATGGCAAGACCTGCTCGAATCATCATGGGCTTTCGTCCATATTTGTCAGCAAGAATACCCCAGATGGGAGAAACTAGAGCTGCTGAAACAGCCGAAACTGAGATGGCTAATCCAGCATAAAAAGCAACTTGGTCTCCTTCAATTCCCAACTGCTCTACAAAGATAGGCATGAAAGGAACGACCAAGGAAATGCTGGCGCCCGTTAGAAAACTACCGAACCAGGCGACACGAAGATTCTCTTTCCAACTAATCTCTTGCACAGCTATCGCCTCCTTCAAGTAACTTCACTACTTGAGCCACAAGCTGATCACGACTGCCATTGTTGTCTAGAACATGACTGGCCAAATCTTTCTTTTTCTCTAAAGACCATTGGGCGGCCAAACGAGACTCTGCTACTTCCTTAGAAAGATGATCCCGTTTCATGAAACGTTCCACCTGAACATCACGGTTCACATAGACCAGCCATGTTTCATCAAACCAGGCACTGTAGTCCTGTTCAAAAAGCAGGGGAATATCCATGAAAAAAATCGCTTCTGTCTGAGTCAACTGGTCTCGCAATGCAGCCAATTCCTCACGAATAATCTCCCCTTGGATTTGCTTAGACCATTCCCGCTCCTCAGGATTTGAGAAGATGAGACTAGCCAGGAGAGGGCGATTGAGTTCTCCATTTTCTAAAATAATTTCTTGCCCAAAGTGCTGAACTAAGACCTGATAGAGACGACCACCAGGTTTTTGTAGATCATGGACTACTGCGTCAGCATCCACCACTTGAAAACCTTTCTCTCTTAGGAAATTTGTTACAGTTGACTTACCAGAGGCAATTCCTCCTGTGATTCCGATGATTTTTCCCATCAGTCCCTCCTTTGACACTGAGGACAAAAATGAGTTCCTCGTCCACCGAGCTGGAATTTCTCAATCACTGTCCCACAGCGCGAACATGCTTGTCCAGTCTTATCATAGACCTGATGGAAGTCCTGCATGGTTCCGTCTTCCCCAAAGGCATTGGTATAGGTTCGAATGGTCGAGCCACCTTTTTCAACAGCCTGCCCCAAAACAGCAATGGTTTGGTCATGAATAGCTGACGCTTCTTCTGCCGTTAAAGTCTGGGAAGGTCTTGCTGGATGAACCTGAGCTCGCCAGAGGACCTCATCCACATAGATATTGCCAAGGCCAGCTACCAAGGTTTGGTCTAGGAGGTGGGATTTGATAGGCTTTTTAGACTTGGCTAGGGCAGATTGAAAGACCTGCAAATCAAAGTCCTGCTCTCTTGGCTCAGGACCTAGTTTTTTAGAAATAAAGTAGGCATCCAAAAGGTCCGGTGCCAATAGTTCCATAGTACCAAACTTGCGTACATCCTCATAAACAAGCGTACCTCCATCTTCGAACTCAATGAAAACATGGGCATGCTTGCGTTCTGGAACTTGGTCCGGATAGTAAAAATACTTGCCCTCCATCCGCAAATGAGAAATCAAGACCTTGTCTGTCAAGTAAAAAAGCAAGTATTTACCACGACGTCCCATTGACTCGATAATCTGACCAGGTACTTCCCTTTGAAACTCTTCCAAATCCGTCTTAATCATCTTGGGATAACGAATTTCTATACTCGAAATCTTCTTTCCTATAATCAATTTTTCTAAGCCACGACGAACCGTTTCAACCTCAGGTAATTCAGGCATAAATCCTCCTTCTGTAAAAACAAGAAGCAGGCATGAGCCCACCTCTACTTAGTATTCTTTTTCATTATAGCCAAAGTCAGCCAAATCTAGCTTTTTATCGCGCCAGTTTTTCTTGACCTTGACCCAAGTTTCTAGGAAAACCTTGTCCCCTAGCATGAGTTCGATATCACGACGGGCCATGGTCCCAATTTTCTTGAGCATAGCCCCACCTTTTCCGATGATAATGCCTTTTTGGCTATCTCGCTCCACCATGATGGTTGCACGGATGTGAACCTTGTCTGTCTCTTCATCCCGTTTCATAGAGTCAACCACTACGGCAACTGAGTGTGGAATCTCTTCACGTGTCAAATGAAGAACCTTCTCACGAATCATTTCTGAAACCAAGAAACGCTCAGGATGATCTGTGATTTGATCAGCTGGGAAATACTGGAAACCTTCCTCTAGATTTTCACTCAGAATATCAATTAGACGAGAAACGTTATTTCCCTGAAGGGCTGAGATAGGAACAATTTCCTTAAAGTCCATCTGGTTACGGAAGTCATCAATCTGAGCCAAAAGCTGGTCTGGATGAACCTTGTCAATCTTATTCACCACCAGAATCACAGGAACCTTGGCAGCTTTCAGACGCTCGATAATCATATCGTCGCCCTTACCACGTGGCTCATCAGCTGGCACCATGAATAGAACAGTATCCACTTCACGCAGAGTACTGTAGGCAGATTCCACCATGAAATCACCAAGAGCCGTCTTAGGCTTGTGAATCCCCGGCGTGTCGATAAAGACGATTTGCTCCTTATCCGTGGTGTAAATCCCCATGATTTTATTACGCGTTGTTTGCGCCTTGTCACTCATGATAGCAATCTTTTGTCCCATGACGTGATTCAAAAAGGTTGACTTCCCAACATTGGGACGTCCTAAAATGGCTACAAAGCCTGATTTAAATGTCATAATTTCCTCTTATAGTTTAAAATAGTATATCCCAAATGCGTGGGAGAAAGATAAGTGCACCTGTCACTGCAGCAAAAAGAGAGACCACCAGCACGGCACCTGCTGCCATGTCCTTGGCTTTCTTTGCCAACATAGAAAAGTGATAGTGACTGGCTAAATCCACTACATTTTCAATAGCAGAGTTAATAATCTCAAAGGCTACTACCAAGAAAATGCTCATTAGGAGAAAGAGCCATTCGATTCGTGACACCTGAAAAACAAAACCTGCAAGGATGACTACTAGAGCCGTCACTGCATGTTTTCGCATATTACGTTCTTCCTTGAAAGCAGTCAGAATTCCTGTAAGGGCAAATTCTAAACTGGATACCAGGTCACGATTTTTCCATTTTCGTTTATTGTCTTGTGAGTCCATAGGCTGTCAAAATTTCTTCTTGTAAACCGAACATCTCCGCTTCTTCTTCCGGAGTGTAGTGATCATAGCCGTTAATGTGTAAAAAGCCGTGTACTGCCAAGAAGCCCATCTCACGCTCAAAGCTGTGACCGTATTCCTCAGCCTGCTCATGCGCTTTATCGATAGAGATGAACAGTTCCCCAATATAAGCATCAAACTCAGACATCATCTCTGCCAATTCAGGATTTTCAAGCAAATCCTCTTCGTCAAAGGCAATATCCAACTCTGGTTTATACTCAAGGCTGATAACATCTGTCGGACGATCCGTATCACGGTACTCCAGATTGAGTTCGTGACTACGCTCGTTGGTCACAAAAGTGACTGCCATCTCCTTGTCTTCTTTTCCTATTTTTTGGGCTGCAAATTCCAAAATTTCTTGGGTTTGTTGTAGGATTTCTTGTGAAACTTGACCAGTTTCATCTACCATTTCAATATACATGTACTTCTCGATTCTCTTTACTTGGCTTTATTATACCATATTTCCATGATTTTATTCTACCTTTTTGATATAATACTATGGAATACAATCACAAGGAGAGAACGATGTCATTTGACGGATTTTTTTTACATCACATGGTTGAGGAATTGCGAAGCGAGTTGGTCAATGGTCGCATCCAGAAAATCAATCAACCTTTTGAACAAGAGTTGATCTTGCAAATCCGCAGCAATCGCCAAAGCCATCGCCTGCTCCTTTCTGCTCATCCCGTTTTTGGACGCATCCAGCTGACCCAAACGACTTTTGAAAATCCAGCCCAACCTTCGACTTTTATCATGGTTTTGAGAAAGTATTTGCAGGGTGCTCTGATTGAGTCAATTGAGCAAATCGAAAATGACCGTATTGTAGAGATCACCGTTTCCAATAAAAACGAGATTGGGGATCATATCCAGGCGACTCTGATTATCGAGATCATGGGCAAACACAGTAATATCCTTCTAGTTGATAAGAGCAGCCACAAAATTCTCGAAGTCATCAAACATGTCGGCTTTTCACAAAATAGCTACCGCACCCTGCTCCCCGGATCGACCTATATCGCTCCCCCAAGTACCGAATCTATTAATCCTTTTACTGTCAAGGATGAGAAACTCTTTGAAATCCTGCAAACACAGGAATTAACAACTAAAAATCTTCAAAGTCTCTTTCAAGGTCTGGGACGCGATACAGCAAATGAATTGGAAAGCATACTGGTTAGTGAAAAACTTTCCAATTTCCGTAACTTTTTTGGTCAAGAAACCAAGCCTTACCTAACGGAGACTTCCTTCAGTCCAGTTCCTTTTGCCAATCATGTAGGAGAGCCTTTTGCCAGTCTATCGGATCTCTTGGATACCTACTACAAAGACAAGGCAGAGCGCGACCGCGTCAAACAGCAAGCCAGTGAACTCATTCGGCGCGTTGAAAATGAACTTCAGAAAAATCGCCACAAACTCAAAAAACAAGAAAAAGAGTTACTAGCGACAGATAATGCTGAGGAATTTCGCCAAAAGGGCGAGTTGCTGACAACCTTCCTCCACCAAGTTCCCAATGACCAATATCAGGTAGTCTTGGATAATTACTACACGAATCAGCCTATCACCATTGCTCTTGATAAGGCACTAACTCCCAGCCAGAATGCCCAGCGCTACTTTAAACGCTACCAGAAGCTCAAAGAAGCTGTTAAATACCTGACTGAGTTGATTGAAGAAACCAAGGCAACGATTCTCTATCTGGAAAGTGTGGAGACTGTGCTCAACCAAGCTGGGCTGGAGGAAATCGCTGAAATCCGTGAAGAATTAATCCAAACAGGCTTTATCCGTAGAAGACAGCGAGAGAAAATTCACAAGCGCAAAAAACCAGAACAGTATCTAGCAAGCGATGGCAAAACCATCATTTATGTTGGTCGAAACAACTTACAAAATGAAGAGCTAACCTTTAAAATGGCTCGCAAGGAGGAACTTTGGTTCCATGCCAAGGACATCCCTGGAAGCCATGTCGTCATCTCAGGAAATCTTGATCCTTCTGACGAAGTGAAGACAGATGCGGCCGAACTAGCTGCCTACTTCTCCAAAGGGCGCTTGTCAAATCTCGTGCAAGTGGATATGATTGAAGTTAAAAAACTCAACAAACCAACTGGTGGAAAACCTGGCTTTGTAACCTACACAGGACAAAAGACCCTCCGCGTTACACCAGACCCAGAAAAAATCGCATCCATGAAAAAATCCTGATTCAACTTGAAATCAGGATTTTCTTTTACATTTTACTCTGCAATCAAGGTTTCCAAACCAACCTTCATCATATCAGTGAAGGTATTTTGGCGTTCTTCTGCCGTAGTGTCTTCATCTGGATTGACCAAGCTATCAGAAATGGTCATGATAGCAAGGGCATCAACGTGGTGTTGGGCAGCAAGATAGTAAAGAGCTGCTGCTTCCATTTCCACAGCCTTGACTCCCCATTTACCAAGCTCGATGTTCTTTTCAAAGTAGTTTGAGTAAAAGACATCTGATGACAAAACGTTCCCAACGTGGGTGGTCATACCAAGTTCTTTGGCGATATGGTAGGCCTTGTCTAGCAAGTCAAAACTAGCGATTTGTGGGAAATCATACTGTGGCCAGTCGTTGCGGATGATGTTTGAGTTGGTTGCAGCTGCTTGCGCCAAAACCAATTCACGGACGTGGACATCTTCATTCAAAGAACCAGCAGTTCCCACGCGGATCAATTTTTTCACACCGTAGTCCACAATCAACTCACGGGCATAGATAGAGATTGATGGCATCCCCATCCCAGTTCCCATGACAGATACACGGTGACCCTTGTAAGTACCAGTGTAACCAAACATGTTACGCACTTCGTTAAAACAAACAGCATCTTCAAGGAAATTCTCCGCAATAAACTTAGCACGAAGAGGATCCCCAGGAAGAAGAATTTTATCAGCAATTTCACCCTGCTGAGCAGCAATATGGATAGACATAATTTATGATACAAAGAGCGACAAGAAAACGACTGAAAATTAGGAATCTGACGAGAAATCCTGATTTCTCAATCAGATTATCTATTTTCCGAGTTTTCCGCTCGTGTTCAAATTAGAACACCTTGCTCTACCTTTCTTTATTGTATATTTAGGATAGCGACAGAGAACAAAGTAAAAATAGGAAACTGACGACACATCGCAGATGCTAGACAGTTTATCTTTTTTACATAGTTCTCCGCCCGTATTCAGTTCAGCGAATACGGTTTACCCATCCTTTCTTTATTTTATGAAGATTAGAGAGCGAGAAGAAAACGACTGAAAATTAGGAATCTGGCGAGAAATCCTGATTTCTCAGTCAGATTATTTATTTTCCAAGTTTTCCGCTCGTGTTCAAATTTGAACACTTCGCTCTACCTTTCTATTTATAAACTTTAAAGAGGGAGTAGCATTTAAACACATACTCCGCCTTTTTCATTTGTTATTTTATAGCAAGACAAACTCAAGAAAAAACTTGAATCCACCCTTTCTATGATTGATTATTAATTACAATTCAGCAAGAATCGCTTTAAGCAAGCCTTTGAAGTCACCTTTAACACGTTCAGTCACTTCTACAACTTCTTCGTGGTTGAGTTCTTCTTGGAAACCAGCAGCATGGTTAGTAATACATGAAATACCGAGAACTTTCAAGCCTGAGTGGGCTGCCACAATAACTTCAGGAACAGTAGACATACCGACTGCATCTGCTCCAAGTGTCTTATAGGCACGAATCTCTGCAGGTGTTTCATATGTCGGACCAGTAACACCGATATAGACACCTTCATCAAGCTTGATACTAAGTTTCTTAGCCACTTCATGGGCAGTAGCACGGTATTCTGGAGTGTAGGCTTTAGACATATCTGGGAAACGTGGACCAAAATCATCCAAATTTTCACCCATCAATGGGTTTTGCCCCGTCATATTGATATGGTCTGAGATAGCCATCAAGGTACCAGGACCAAATCCAATACCTCCAGCTGCATTGGTTACAATGACACCTTCGCATCCGAGAACTTTCATCACACGAACTGGGAAAGTCACGACTTCAAGAGGATTTCCTTCATAGAAATGGAAACGACCTTGAAGAGCCAAGACCTTGCGACCTGCAAGGTCACCATATACCAATTTACCAGCGTGACCGACTACTGTCGAACGGCCCCAGTTGGGAATATCTGCATAGTCTACTACAACAGGATTTTCAATTTCCTCTGCCAATTCTCCAAGTCCTGATCCAAGGATTAGACCGAACTCAGGCGCTTGGATACCCTTTTCTTTCAAGAAAGCAGCTGTTTCCTTGATTTTATCTAAAAAAGTCATTGTGTCTCCTTTATTATTTTTTTAGCATTTGACCGATTTTGTCAAAAGTTTTAGCATTACGAATGGTGATTTGGCGGTAGAAAGGCATCTTGAGTAAGTATTTGTGATAGGCTGTTTCGTAGTATGATTCTTCAGAGAATTTCCCCCAGAAAATCCCAAGTCTTCCAAAATGAACGACTTCATCTTCCAGTTCCAAACTGTTCACTTTCTCGATCACTTGATCCACATCCAAGCTCTCCGTGTAGAAGAGCACATCTTTTCGTGCCAGGTCTTTGGTCCACCAATCTGGCAGATTCTCCAGCTCTGCTTCATAGTCTTCCTGACTCAGCAAAGAAAAGCTCTGAATAAATGGATAATGGATTTCAAAGAAAGCCTCTAACTTTTCAACCAATTGGGCTTTGGGAGCTGTCGAAGTAAAGAAAATGTTGCCACTGTTGATGTAGGTTTCAACCTTTTCCAGTCCCAACTCTGTCAGTTCTTGACGAAGTTGCGCCATAACAACTTTATTTTTCCCACCGACATTAATGCCCCGAACAAGTAAAGCATATCTCGTCATCTTATACCAATTTATCTAAGAAACTTTCCCCAATCATGGCAGTTTCCACACCAAAGTTATCCGCAACTGTCGCTGAGATATCTGCAAAATGTCCAACTGGAATGACACCATTTCCTTTAAAAGCAGGGCTGTAGGCCAAAAGTGGAATATATTCACGAGTATGGTCTGTTCCTGCATAGGTTGGGTCATTTCCATGGTCCGCAGTGATCAAGAGAAGATCATTTTCTCTCATAGCTGCGATAATTTCAGGTAAGCGTTCATCGAACTCATGTAAGCAATCACGGTAACCATGAGCATTGCGACGGTGGCCATATAGTGCATCGAAGTCTACCAAGTTAGTAAAGGAGAATCCTTTTTCAAACTCAGCAAGTCCCATGGTCTTCAATAATGTATCAATTCCGTGGCTGTTTGACTTGTTGTGGCCCATGTCATGATTGATACCAGCGCCGTTAAAGATATCGTTGATTTTTCCAACAGCGTAAGTATCGATACCAGCCTCGTTCAATTTATCCAAAACAGTTGGTGCAAATGGAGATACAGCCAAGTCACGACGGTTTGCTGTTCGAATGAAGTTACCTGGTTCACCTACATATGGACGGGCAATGATACGACCTAGAAGGGCAGGACGCTCAAGGGTAATCGAACGCGCGTATTCACAAATACGGTACAATTCATCCAAAGGAATGATATCTTCATGGGCAGCAATCTGCAAAACAGGGTCAGCTGAAGTATAGATAATCAACTCCCCAGTTTCCATTTGACGTGGCCCAAAATCGTCAATAACAGCTGTACCTGAGTAAGGTTTGTTGGCTTCACGAATGACCTTGCGTCCGGAAAACTCTTCGATCTTTGTCAAGATTTCTTCTGGGAATCCGTTCCAGAAAGTATCGAAAGGCTCGGTAATGTTGAGTCCCATGATTTCCCAGTGTCCAGTCATGGTATCCTTACCAAGAGATACTTCTTCCAATTTTGTCACATATCCTGTTGGATTGCTTTCAGCTGGTACAGTCTTCAGAGGCGTTTCGCGAGGAATATTTCCTAGACCGATTTTAGCCATGTTTGGCACATTCAAACCAACTGTTTTTGAAATGTGACCCAGTGTGTCAGAAGATCCATCTGGAACCCCTGCATTGACAAAGTTATTAGCATCTGGTGCAGCACCGATTCCCACAGAATCCAGTACCACCAAGTGAATTCGATTAAATTTTGACATAGTCTGTCTCCTTATTATGTTGATTAGTTTGCTTTTGTTGAAGTTAAAATCTGAACACCATCTCGTCCAGCAACGATGACCTTATCCACCATTTGGTTGAACAAGCCATGCTCTACGACACCAACGATATGGTCCAATTCTTGCCCAAAGGCAATCGGATCTTCAATGACATCCAAGGCTAGGTCAATGATAAAGTTACGCATATCGGTCACAAAACGTTGGCCGTCTTTTTCACGGAAACTTGGTTTGTAGCCAGCTCGCTCAAATCGACGAAAGACCTGTTCTGCACCATACTGAACCACTTCTACTGGTAATTTAAAAGCACCTAGTTTCTCTACCAGTTTGCTTTCATCTACCACCCAAATATATTCTTTTGAGGGCGTTGCGACAACCTTCTCCATCAGAAGGGCACCACCACCGCCTTTGATCCCGTTGAACTGGCTATCTACTTCATCCGCCCCGTCAACCGTCACATCGACAAAGTCCACCTGATCAATCGACTTGATCGGGATATTAAGACCTTCGGCCTGTTTACTGGTCACACTGGAAGTTGTCACAGCAGTAATCTGCAAACCTTCTTCCTTAATCCGACGACCGATTTCTTCTACGAAATAGTAGGCAGTTGATCCAGTACCGAGTCCAACTACCATGCCATCCTTGACAAACTCAGCAGCCTTGTTACCTGCCATCTTTTTCAGATTCTCCACTTAAACACCTCCATTAAAGAGCTATTTTTATTATAACATGTATCCGTTTTTATTTCATGGATACACTGGAAAAACCCGAACATTTTTATTTCGGGTTTTGGTGTCCTATTTAACCATATCAGGATCGTAATCATAGAATCCAGTATCGAGAAAACGGTTTTTAGGGTGTAACTTGCGCACTTCCTCATCTAACAAGAAGGCTTGATCATGGCTGAAATTCCCCTCTTGGATCAAGCCACGCGCTTGAATAAAAAGTTTAGCAATTTCTACAAAATTCTGACCAGGTGTGTAAAGCCCCTCTAGCTTCCAGTGAGTGAAACCATGTTCTACTAATTCTGTCAATTTGGTCATCAAATCAAGGTCGTTATTTGCAAAGATGTGGGTACCATGATTGTCTTCAAAGATGGAATAATGGCTCTCTGGGTCACTTGGTTCAGCCAAGAAGAGGTCACGTTTACGCGTTTTTTCATCATCGATATGCGTAAAGTTATAGTAGTTTTGCAAAAGTGGTCGCTTAGAATGGTGAATGACACTAGCTCCATAAACCAACACTTCAGCAGGAATTTCCAAAATCTCAGGCATCTTGAAGAGTTCAGCAGATGGAATTTCACGCGCCAAAACCGCCTCAGAGGCCCCTGCCTTTTGACCCCAGAAGTTAATCTGACGACTACTTGTTACCATGGTTGAAGCATCGTAGATAGTCTTGAAGGAATAGCCATCACGATTGACCACGTAAAAGACACCTGCATCCCCAACAGTAATATAGTCTGTCTTGATTTCTTCCAAGAAGTCTAGGAAGGGCTTGATACGGTCCATCATATCTTGGTGCATGAGGGCGTTGACTGCAACGATCAATTCCTTGCCTGCTTCATGAACCAACTTAGCAATCTCACGCAATTGGTCATAACTAAAGGTTGTTGGCAGACGAAGGCCAAAATCTTTCTCACCAACGTAGATACGGTCTACGCCAGCTTCTAGTAACTGTTCAACTTGTTCAATACTTTCAGCAGTTGCTGTAATGATAATCTTTTCCATAAGAAAAATTATACCACATTTCTCAAAAATCAGCTATGGGTACTGAGAGTTTCACAAAAAGTTAAACTTGTTTCTATCTTTCCCAATCAAAAAGTGAACAGTAACTTGTACCATTCACTCTATTTTATGCATGTGTTTCTTCAACTAGGTGGCCATCGTTCATGACATAAATACGATCAACCTTATCAAGAAGGCGAGTATCATGCGTAATCATAACAACTCCTCTACCTTGTTCATGGGCAATGGCAGCTAGCATCTCCGTTACTTGGTAAGCACGCTCGGTGTCAAGACTGGCTGTCGGCTCATCTGCAAGAACGATACTCGGATTGTTATAAAGCGCTCTAGCAATCGCGGCACGTTGACGTTCGCCACCCGATAGAGCCTTGGGATACTGATCCTGGACCTTTTCCAAATCCAACAAGTCAAATAGCTCTTTTCGGTCACTTTTACTATTTTTTCCCTTATCCAGTCTGTCTATCAAGTCAAGCTGTTCCTTGACCGTTAGAAACGGAATTAGGTTTGAAGCCTGGAGAATGAAACCAAACTCTCTAAAACGGAGATCTGTTTTTTCCTTCTCCGTCAAACTGCCTGTTTTCTTCCCTTTGACTAGAATCTTTCCACTCGATGCTTCCTGAAGTTGTCCTAGAGTCGTTAGAAAGGTTGTCTTTCCAGAGCCAGAAGGCCCAACAATAGCTACGAACTCTCCCGCATTTAGCTGAAAATTCGTCTCATGTAGGGCAACGACTTTCATCTTTCCTTCCCCGTAGGTTTTTGTCACTTGAGTCATTTCAATCAATGCTGTCATACTATTCTCCTTATCATTCTGCAATTGCAGTAATCGGGTCCACCTTTAGCAAGCGTGGAAGTGAAATGACACCACCTAAAAGGGCCATCAAGGAAATTACCAAGCTTAGGACAGAGTAGGCAATCCAACTTGGATAGAAAAAGAAGGTAGCTGGTAAGACTAAAATCACTCCTCCGATTGCCAGCAAGGCTAAAGCAATCCCCATACCAGCTAGGAGGAAGATTTGACAGAATAGAGACCATACAATGGTTTTGATCTGTATCCCTTGAGCCCGCATTATTCCATAAAGTCCTAGTTTTTGGATGGTAATGATATAAACAAAAATACCCACAATCAAGCCTGTGATGACAATCATAGCGAGAATCATCCCTGAAAATACGTTAACCTGAGGTGTGTAACCAGGGATTTTAGATATCATTTTTGGAATGGAAATCTGTTTCAGTCCATCGCCGACCACTTCTATGTCATTTTTCAATACCAAGGCAGAGATGGAACGATTGGCTTTCAAGGTTCCTTGTAAGGTCCAATAAGTTGTCAGACTCGCAAAGACAACAGGCTCAGTGAAAAATTTATTTCCTTGAGTCAGGCCTACAATCTTGTAACTTGCCTCGCTTCCATTGAGCTGAATGGCATCACCTAGCTTAATTCCATAATTTTTAAAGGACTGATCCACGATAACCTCATCATCCCCTTCAGGGTAACGACCCTCCGTCAAACTAGGTGAGATAAAAGAGTCCCAGTTTTGAGCAAAGATGGAAACATTAACCTTTTCACTACCATCGACTAGATTGGTTACAGCGAACATATAGCCCAATGGAGCAGCCTCTTCAGAACTCTTATCCTTGTAGTCTTTTTCAGGAATAAAAGATGCCGTCAAATTATCATTTGCGTAGTCAGATAAAACCACACCCGTCGCTTGCCAATTATCAATAGCTGCCCGGTTGTTTCGCACAAGACCAAGAGCTAGACTGGTCATAAAAAAGACCATAAAAGCGATAAGAAAAATGGTAGTTAGAATCAAACTATATCGAAGTTTGTTTCGTAATATTTCTTTGATAGCAAGATACATGCTTATCTCCTTTTACTTTCCCCAGAGGTAGCAAAAAGCCACCCAGTCCAATAGACAGAATCTCTGTCCTTCCATCCATTCAAAACAACTCCTACCTATTCTTTTAAAATGAATCAAGGTAGCAACTCAACAAATCATCTTAGGAAAAAGCCTCAACTTGCTATCAATTTATATAAGTTATCCTTTCCTTTCTCAGTATATTTATAAAAGAGTAGGTCTGGTCATCTGTTTCAAGTGTAACATCCATGCTATCACTTTCCCTAGCGGGTGTCAAGAAGAGCGACTTAGATAATGATAAGAGACTTTAGTAGTTTTGTAACCATTCTGTAATAATTCTCTGCATAAAAAATGATAAAATAGTTATGTACTGTTAAGGAGAGAATCATGCCCGCAAGAAAACTAGAAGCTTATGAGTTTGAACAAATTCCCGAATCGAAACAAACTCCGCTTTATCAAGATTATACACCAGAAGCCCCTATCGGCTCTAACCTAAAAGAAATTTTATTTTTTGTAAATATTGCTTGTTTTTGTATTTTTATGGTGCTTTTTAGCTTTATCTTTTTAGCTATAAAATTAAATACAGCTTTATCCTTTATCGCTGCAATGGGTCTTAGTTTCGCCCTTTTACAACTTCAACGAAAGATAATGAAACGAAAATTTTCAAAATAAAGGTTGGTACTACTACCAACCTTTTTTCTGGTTATCGAAAAAGACAGTTTTTAAAACTGCCTTTTTTATTTATTCCTACGTTTCAAAGGAGATTGAATTGCGATTTTAACTTCAAAAATTGTTCCTCTAGGTTTGTTATCTTTGACGCTAATCGTTCCTCGTAAGGCATCTACGATTTGCTTAGCCAAAGATAGCCCAAGGCCAAAGCCACCCTTCTGACGAGTTCTCGCCTTGTCTACACGGTAAAATCGGTCAAAGATTTTCTTCTTGTCAGCAGCTGAGATTCCAATTCCGTTATCTGTTACTGTCAGATAGAGGTGACGATCTGTAGCATGAACTACAAACTCAATTTTCCCATCTTCTTCGGTATACTTGATGGCATTGTCAAATAAGATGGTCATGAGCTGTTTTAGGAGCAACTGATCGGTCATGAAGGGACGATAAATCCGATTTTCATACTCAAAAATACGATCATTTTCAGAAGCAATCAACTCATAGTTAGCAAAGGTTGTCTTAAAGAACTGTGGTGATACTTCTGCTATTTCAGGCTTGATTCCATCATCTCGACGTGCAAGGTTGAGAAGATTAGTTGTAAGGAAACGCATGTTGCGAACTTCTTCGAGGCTAGAAGCAATGCTTTCGCTGGATTCCATGATCGTCGCTTCTGGTTTTCGAAAGAGAGTCTCTAAACGATTTTGTAAAACGGCCAAAGGTGTTCTCAGTTCGTGGCTTGCATTTTCAACAAAGGACTTCTGCTTTTGCATACTTTCCAGTAAGGGTTTGACACTGACACGTGCCAGATAAACACTGGCAATTAACGACAGGAGCCAGAAACTAGCCATGACTACAACAATTAAATGCTCGTGGTTTTGGCTGATTTGCTCGAGCTGGCTGGTATTGATTAAAACCGCCGCATATTTGACATTGCTTGAAACAGTGGACGAATTTGTTTCCATCAAGATCATTCGGTAGGTTTCTTCCTGACCGTAGCTATTGACAACTTGGATTTGCCGAATGTGATTCAACTCTTTTTTGTCCAGCTTGATCTTGTCCAAGCCTAAAAAACGATTGCCCAGTAAGAGTTGGTTAAAATCCTTGTCAAAGAGCAAGACTTCCGTATTGGAGCTGACATTGGGTTTGATTTCAGCCTTGCTGGCATCCGCTGTTGCTGGTTGAATATCTTTGACTTCTTCGGTTGCCCGATTCAGGGCTAACTGGATAACCGCTTGGGGACTACTACTAAGGGCTTGGAGTTTTTCATCTACAGAAGTATAGAGACTCGAGTGCATGACCTGGAGGATAATCAAGGTCATAGCAGAGAAGATTAGTGTGAACACTCCAAAGTTTCGAATGAAATAGCTGAAATCATCCGCATACCATGTTTTTTTTAGTTTATTGAACATCTTTTAAAATATACCCGACACTACGCAAGGTTTGAAGATTCTCAGCAAAGGCTGTCCCCTTCAATTTCTTACGAACTTTTGAGACATAGACTTCTACAACGGAAATCGTCGTATCGCTATCAAATCCCCATAGACGGTCAAAAATTTGTGTCTTAGGAAGAATAACATTTTGATTTTGAAGGAAATAAACCAATAACTCAAACTCTTTTCCGAGTAGTTCCACAGGCGTGTCTTCCACCTTCACTTCATTCGTTGAAAGGTTGACGACAATATCTCCATAGGTCAAGGTGTTTTCGTTAAACTTACCTGAACGCTTGAGAAGGGCTTGGATCCGCATTTTGAGTTCTTCTAGATAGAAAGGTTTGGTAAGGTAGTCATCCGCACCCAACTCAAAACCATGTCCCTTGTCATCCAAACTTTCCTTAGCGGTCATGATAAGGACTGGTGTCGTAATTCCTTTTTCGCGCAGCTCTTTCAAGACTTGGAAGCCATTTTTTTCAGGTAACATCAGGTCAAGCAAAATCAAGTCATAAACGCCACTTTCTGCTTCGTAGAGACCTTCTTCTCCATCAAAAACCTGCATGACATCTGCAAAATCATCCAAAAAGTCAAATACTGAGTTTGACAGGCCTAGGTCATCTTCTACTAATAAGATTTTTATCATCAGAAACTCCTCCTTGTTATGATTATTATACCAAAATTGCCTTAAAAAAAACTCAACTCTCTCTTCTTTTCAGATAGAAAGTTGAGTTTTTGTTTACATTTTGAACGAATTAAGCTTTAGCATATTGGGCTACAACAGCTTCTACTGCTGCTTTTTCACGCTTAATCAAATCAACACGAGCTGCGATATCTTTGATCCCCATACGAATGTTACGGCTAAGAGCAAGGTCAGAGAGCTGTGGCTCAAAGAATTCCTTGTACTCTGCCAAGCGTTGTTCTGTTTTAAAGATATGTGATGGGAAGATGACAAAGCTGTCAAAGCTCATGTCTCCACCAAGAGCCGCCTTGATCCAATCCCAGTTTTCACGCGCCCAAACCCAAACAGTTTCTTGGGTAGCTTGGTGTCCTAGGAATTGGAGGTACCATGAAGAAAGGTCTTGTGGTTTCACCACAAATTTGTCCTTCCATGAACTAATCAAGGTTTGGATATTGTCAGCATCTGTACTGTAGGCTAGAGCAGCTGCCAACTGGCGTTTGAAGACCGCATCCGTCGCATGAGTGTAGAGGTCCAGATAAGTTGCGACCAAGTCCTTGGTCTCATGGTGTTTCATCTCATTGATGAGAACTTGTGCACGGATAGCTGCTGGAAGTCCTGCAAGCTGATCCTTGTGATCTTCGAAGATTTGGCTAGCGACTTGGCTAGCTTCTGCATCATTTGAGCGAATCATCATAGAAATGGTCAGCTGACGAACCAATTCATCCTCATCTGATTCTCCGTCTTTGGCTTCAAAACCAAGACGGTCATAGTTATGACGAGCTAATTTAGCAACGAGTGTATTAAAGGCTTTCTCAGTCTCTGTTCCTTCATCGATAAAGCGCTCAAGGGCAGAAATCACTTGAGAAACAGCTGAAACCACAAGGTAAGACTCTTCCTTAGCAAGTTTATCAAGGACTGGGAGCAAGTCTGCATAAGAAATGTGCCCTGCTTCAGCCAACAAACGACGTTCTTGAACGATTTGCAGTTTGCTTGTGTTATCAAGTGTCTCTAACTCAGCAAGAACAGCTTCTAACAAGTCTCCTTGATAGTCGGTAATATAGTGGGCAGTATTTTCAGTGTTGAGACGAAGAGCTCCTTCATTTTCAGCAAGAAGAGCGGCGTAGCCAGGAATTTCGATACTTTCAGTTTCAAGTGTATCTGGCAAGCCCTTCCAGTTGCTGTTCAGTGGTACAACCCAGAGACGGTTCTTGTCTTCGTGCTCACCGATAAAGAATTGTTTTTGTGAAATCTTCAAGACATCATTTTCAACTTTGACAGTGAGAACTGGATAACCAGGTTGCTCCAACCAAGAATCCATGAAAGCTGCAACATCTCGTCCTGATGCCTGACCAAGGGCATTCCAAAGGTCACGACCAATGGTGTTGCTGTACTGGTGCTTTTCAAAGTAAGCATGCAAGCCTTTAGCGAAATCAGCATCACCGAGCCAACGGCGAAGCATATGCATGAGACGGCTTCCTTTAGCATAGACGATAGCTCCATCAAAGAGGGTATTGATTTCGTCTGGGTGTTTAACTTCAACGTGAACAGACTGAACGCCATCCGTCGCATCGCGTTTAAGCGCCGCTGGAACACCGCCTGTTTGGAAGTCTTCAAAGATATTCCAACTTGGCTCGATGGCATCCACACAGACGTATTCCATCATGTTAGCGAAGCTTTCATTAAGCCAAAGGTCATCCCACCATTTCATAGTCACGAGGTTCCCAAACCATTGGTGGGCCAACTCATGTGCTACAACTAGGGCAACTTGTTGACGGCTAGCAAAGGTTGAGTTCTCATCTACAACCAAGTAAACTTCACGGTAGGTCACAAGACCCCAGTTTTCCATAGCACCAGCTGAGAAGTCAGGCAGGGCGATGTGAAGTGATTGAGGAATTGGGTACTTAACTCCATAGTAATCTTCGTAAAACTCGATTGAGCGAACAGCGATGTCTAATGAGAAATCAAGGTTAGATAGTGGATGGGCTTTGGTTGAGTAAACACCTACGAGGGTACCGTTTTTAGTTTTAGCCGTTACCCCTTGCAAATCACCTGCAACAAAAGCTAATAAGTAAGAAGACATGCGAGGTGTTGTCGCAAACTTCCAGATGCCTGATTCCTTGCGTTTTTCCACATCAATTTCTGGCATGTTTGACAAGGCCACTTCACCTTCTGCCTGGTCAAAACGAAGGGCGAGGTCAAAAGTAGCCTTGGCTTCAGGCTCATCCACACATGGGAAGGCTTCACGCGCAAAATGGCTTTCAAACTGAGTAGACAAGACTTCCTTCTTGATACCATCAACTGTGTAGTAAGAAGGGTAAATCCCTGTCATATTGTCTGTGATTTTTCCTAAAAAGGCGATGACCAATTCAACTTGACCAGCCTCAGCCAATTCGATATGAAGGGCTTCATTGTCATGGTCAACTGTAAATGGACGAGCTTGACCTGCAACTTCTACAGAAGCGATTTCCAAGTCTTTTTGGTGGAGGGAAATACGGTCACTCTGAGCTTGACCAGTGATGGTCACCTTCCCAGAAAAGGTCTTGGTCTCACGACTCAAGTCTAAAAATAAATCATAGTGTTCAGGAACAAATTGGGTAATAAAATGTTCAACAGCTTGCATAGTTTTCTCCTATTCTAAGTTTAAGAGTTTTACTCTTCTTCAAACAAACTTATTATATCATGTTTTGCTTTAGAAAAAAGGATTGGACGGTAATTTCCAAAACTTTCTTCCTTCTACAGTCTACAGTGGGTAGACCTTGCGAAATTCTTCTAGAACGACCTTGCTGTCAGGTGTAAAAGTCAGTCCTGCCTCTCTCAGCCACTCGGTGAAACAGTCTTCATGGACCTGGCGCCAATAGTCCAAAGATTTATCCCCCTCACCTTCATTGTAGGCATGGTCAGCAGAAACTTGATGAAAAGTCTGAACGGAAACCTTGGTAATTTCGACAATGCAGACAGCCTGATTTTGACTGTCTAAAATGACATCGAAGGTACCTTCTCGCGGAAGAGGTTCGTCCTCTATTGCGTAGAGGTCGTAGGCTGAGGCGGTTGCTGTCTTTTCGCCTTTTAAAACCAAATCTGCCAAGAGATCGGCTTCCACTCCAAAAGCCCAGGCATCTATCTCATCTCCAATCGAGGGGTTAATTTGCTTATACGCATTCCACATTTCTTGCGGTGTCATGGGTTGCTCCTTTGTAATTTTTTACTTACTTCTTTTACACGTTTGAGGTGGTCTGGATAATCAATCTCTAAATCAAAAATCTCTGGGATAGAACTGTAGTGGATAATACACTTGATACCCATCTGATTCATTTTTTGTATGAAAGAAGCATTCAGATAGCCTGCTACAGCAAAGTCAATCTTTTTTATCCTTGCTTTATCCTGCATATCTCTTAGCATATCTAACATTATTGGACTTTCCATATCATGCCATTGACTGTTTCTCACAGTCGCAAAAACAAAAGAAGTCAAATCATTCATTCCAACTATAATCTTTGAAATACCCGTTTCCAGTATCCTGTCCAAGTCAAAATAAGCTGACGGCAATTCAATCATTGTGCCGACTTTTCCAGTAAAACCATGCTCACGCAATACTCTAATAGCTTGCTTTAACTGCTCAGAATTATTGACAAAAGGAAAAATAACAGACAGATTGGGATTTGTTTGATAAACTTCTGTAACGACATGTGCCTCAGCCTGAAATTCATCTGGACACGCCAATAAACGCCTAGTCCCTCTATATCAAAATAATGGGTGGCGTTCGTCAAAATACTCTTTAGTCCCGTCTAGACTATTTGCTTCTGCATTTGTTAACTCTGAAAAGCGATACCAGACTTCTTCATCTGAGTACAAGGAGCAAATGGTATCTAGATAATCTCTTATAGATTGCTGACAACTTGGTAATAGGATATTTTGATTGAGCTCTCTCAACAAATATTCGCCTCTAATCATACCTACGTGGTACAATAACTGAGGATAAACTTTTTCGTCAAGTTTTTCGCCACTAAGGACAAGTTGGTTTCTCATCATTCACCTTCCAATTCATGTAAGAAGTCTTGTCCAGCTCTGGAAATCCTAATAATTCAGACTTGACCTTCAAGACTAATGGTGACGCATTTGCTTCTGTGATTTTTTGAATATCCATCCAAATATAACCAAGTGAATCATTCCCACCATCAGGCACAGCTTCCGAAATCGTAACTTGAGGTACAATCTCATTCATTTCAACATCATACAAGGCCATGATATGTTGAACCATAAAATTTTTTAACTCTTCCCTGACGAAAACATCGTAGATTCGAGGATTAGAGTAGCTTCTAACAGTATATCCCGTCTCTTCCATAACTTCTCTAATCAGCGTTTCCGTCAATCCTTCCCCAAGTTGCTGACTACCACCGGGTAAATCATAACGATGTTGATATGGACCTCTCGTTTTCTCAATGCAGAGTAACTTCTCATTTTCAAAGCAAATGCCATAGACACCAAAGTGTTTTTTGATTTCCATCCAACTCCTCCTACTTCAAAGACCAGCCACCATCTATTGTCAAGATTTGTCCTTGCATGGCGCTCGCTTTTCCACTTGCTAAGAAAAGGCTAAGGTCTGCTACTTCCTCTGGCTCAATCCAGCGCTTGATTGGCGTTTCACTAGCCACCCAGTCAGCCAATCCACCTGGTTCAAAGTCGGAAGCGGTCATAGCTGTCTTAACAGCTCCTGGAGCAATCCCAAAGACCTGAATACCAGCCTCAGCATAGTCTAGAGCCAACTGCTTGGTAAAGCCAGCTAAGGCGTGCTTAGACGAGGTATAGGCGTGACCACCTCCGCCAGCTAGACTTGAAGCAATCGAACACATATTGATAATGATCCCTTTTTTATTCTCTAGCATTTGCGTCAAATAATAGCGAGTCAACTCAACAGGAGTCACATAGTTGATTTCAAAAATCTCTTGAATTTCCTGGGCTGATTGTTCCAACAGTGGTTTGTATTCATCCAAAACTCCAGCAGTATTGCACAAAACATCCACATAAGGACACCAGTCAAAAATAGGCTCCAAGTCCAAGGTCAAATCTCTCTGTAAAAAATGAAAATCACCCTCTAAGAGTGGATTTTCACCTTGGTCCACACCATAAACTTGATAACCCTTCTCTAAAAAGAGTCGAGCTTGAGCAAGTCCGATACCTGAACTCACTCCCGTAATCAATACACGTCTAGTCATGCACTTCTACCCAATCTGTCGCCAAAACATCACAAGGTGTCGGACTCCACATGGAAAAACCTTCTCCCTCCCCAGACACGTTGATTAGGAAATAGGGCGTCACTTCAAGTGCAATCCCGTTTTGCTCGATAGTGTCAAAAAGTTGGACATAGTTTTCTGCCCCTCCCCAACCAGCGCGTACATATTTTTTCTTGGCCTTTAATCCAGGCAGGATCTCTTCAAATGTCATGATGTTCTCCTTTAATGCTAAATTCTTCATTTAATTATAACAAAAAACCGTTTTCCAACGGCTTTTTGACTGTGATTTATTTAAATCTGCTTCTACTTACGGCAAATTATTCCCTGCTGCAAGATAAATTTCATACCATTCTTTTCTTGTTAAGCTAAAGTTTGCCGCTTGGCTAACTTCTCTCAAATGCTTAGGATTTGTTGTACCTACGACTGCCTGCATTTTTGCTGGATAACGCAATATCCAAGAAATGGCAATAGTTGAAGGGGTTACTCCATATTTAAAAGCTAGACGATCAAGTACTTGATTCAAAGCTTGAAATTTCTCATTACCAACAAAGTTCCCTTTAAAATACCCGAATTGTAAGACAGACCATGCTTGAATGACCACATCGTGTAATTTGCAATATTCAAAAACGCTGCCATCTCGCATAGTTGCTTGACTATCTTCCATATTAACATGAAAACCTGATTCGAATCCTGGAGTAAAAGCCGCACTCAATTGTAGCTGATTAACAGCTAACGGCTGCTTGACATCTTTTTTAAGCAACTCCATCATCATAGGATTTTGATTAGAAACTCCAAAATCTCGGACCTTACCTTGTTTATAAAGAAGATCAAAGGCTTCTGCTACTTGGTCAGATTCCATCAAAGCATCTGGTCGATGAAGAAGCAAGCTATCTAGATGATCAATCTTCAATCTTTGCAAAATTCCGTCGACTGATTTTATAATATAGTCCTTAGAAAAATCAAAATAGGTAAATTCTTCAATGCGAATGCCACATTTGGACTGAATCCACATCTTTTCTCTTAAATCTGGACGATTTTTTAGGACAATACCTAACAGTTCTTCACAACGACCACGACCATAAATATCAGCCAAGTCAAAAGCATTGATTCCAACAGAAAGTGCTGTTTCCACAAGCTCTTCAACTTCTTTTACAGACTTATCTTTTATTCTCATCATTCCGAGAACAATTTCTGATAATTCTTTGTCATCTTGACCAAGAGTTATGTATCTCATCAAATTTTTCTCCTTCAATTCTAAATTCTTCATTTAATTATAACAAAAAACCGTTTTCCAACGGCTTTTTGACTGTATATCTACTAAATTCATCCTACCACTGCAATCCGGCTTCTCTGATTTCTTTCTTGGAAGCAAATTTACCATTTGGTCTGTGCCATCTTCCGTTTTTATCTCTAAAGTAGCCACCTGAATTTGTTGATTGCGAGTTTGATTCCTGGCTTTCTTCCTGTTCTTGTGCGGCTTGACGAGCTTTTTCCTGCTCTTCTTCTTTTGCTTTCTTTTCAGCTGCTTCTTTTTCTTCAGCCTCTTTCTTGGCTTTTTCCTCAGCTTCCTTCTTAGCCTTTTCTTCAGCTTCTTTTTTAGCTTTTTCTTCTTTGTTTTCAACTGTATTTTTAGCCGTACCGTCCAAGTAATTGATTTCAGCATTAGCTGAAACATTGTCTAAAACGACATGCGTCACTGAATACTGATCAACCTTTTCTTTACTACCACCCAACTTGATCTCCAAGAGTTTGCCATTTTCATCTATTCCCACATACTGCAATTCAATTTGTCTCGGAATTAATTCATCTTTCTGATAGATTGGGGTTACCTTGTAGTCAAGATAGTAGTTGGGGTGATTGGCCAACCAAGAGTCCAATCGATTTTCATAATAAAGCATGCTACTTTGGTTTTGGTCATCTGTTCCAGAATAATTTCCAGCATTGAGCCAGTTAGTCATAGGAACCAAGTTTTTCTTTTCATCATTTAATCCACTAAACTGGTACCCAACCAAATGACCACGACTCATCAACCAAGCTTCTTTTTTACCATCACCATAAAAGAATTTATAATTGTGCCATCCAACCGGATCATAAGTCAACTTGGACTCTCTCTTCTCAGTTGGCTCATCACTGTCCTTAAGTTGAATATGAGCACCCGTTGCGCGTGATTTAGAATCCAATTCCCCAAGTTCTAGTTGTTTCTCATTTTTAAAAGGCAAGAGTCCAGCTTCATTGAACAACTTTTCATCGAACTTAGCTTGCTTCTGTTCGACTTTTTCTTCTGGAACTGCTTGTTCTACCTTATGACCAGAACAAGCAACAAGTGTTGTTACTGAAAGTAAGGCAAGTGAAAAGGATAGCAACTTTTTCATAATAAACTCCTTTGTTTTGTATAATAACTATACTAATATCTCCTTCTACATTTTACTATCATTTTGCTAATTATTCAAGAATAAAAAAAACTGTTATTATACTATTTTTCTCACAGTGTCCAAAACAAAAACGATAACCACTTTTTCAGTAGTTACCGTTGATTTTTTTGATTAGTCTCTTCCACCAAGTCTACTATTGATGGTCATCATAATGCTGGCTATCTTCTCACCCCAGTATGGATCTGAAGCATAGCGAACATTCATTCCGGTCGCCTTGTTTCCAAGGTGGTCTCTGCCGTAGTCGATGTAATTCTCTCGAATCCACTTGGCCGCACCGAGAATTCCTTTGTCCACATTATCAAAGCTCTTGGCTGAGAGATAAGGGCTCGTATCATAAGCCGCAATACCAAAGAAGTTATTCTTATCTCTGGCAATTTGGCTGCGACCCCACGCACTTTCAAGGGCACTATGGGCCATCAAGTAAAGGGCATTGACACCGTAACGTTCCTCAGCCTCTTTGAAAGTCGCTCCTTTACCCGCTAGAGGACTATCCTGCAAGTTCATCATCGAATACAGTTTATCCAACTCAGCTGCACTATAATTACTTGGTTCTCTCAAGTTTTTAAAGAGGAAAGGATTTTTAATGGTAAAGCCATCAAAATGTTCCCCGTCAGTTGAGTAGTACTTCTTACCAATAACCATAGCAGATGTGTGTGGAGCTACTTTGATACTCGTGTAAGGAGAGAGTTCATGGTAGAGGAATTTCCCATCACTAGTATAATGAGGGATAAACTCGCTTCCTTCATCCACTGCTGTCAAATCACTTTGATTCATATAGCCAGACAAACCAGAAATCGAAACTGCAAGTCGGCCACCTTTTCGAGTCGAGCTATCCAGTGAGACAATGCTTCCTTGGTTAATGTAACTCAAGATTTCTCCAGATGCACTATAGACATAGGCAGTGATTGGTTTAACTTTGTAATATTTGGTTTTATCCGCAACATGCCATCTACCAGAAGCATCCAAGGTATGACCATCCACAGTTTCATTTTTTGCCATATAACCGCCTGATTTAAGGTAGTACCATGATTGGTCGGATGAATCGTAGATTAATTCTTTCTCAGCCATCTTTCCATTTGACTTGAGGTAGAACCAATTGTTCTTGTACCATACCCACTCACTCGCAGCCATATAACCACCAGATTTGAGATAGTAGTAACCATTATCCCAGAGCCATTCTTTATTGGCATAATTTCCATCAGAGTTGATATAGAACCAAGAGTTATAATTCTTGTCAAAGAGCCAACCTTTGCCAGCTTTTGCTCCACTACTCGTCACATAACTGCGGTCAATCCAAGTTTCCGTAGAGAGGTAGCCGCCTGATTTGAAATGGTAATCCTTACCTTTGATGGTTTGCCAACCTTTTTCAGCATAGGTTCCGTCAGCTTTCAAGTAAAACCAAGAGTTATAATTCTTGTCAAAGAACCATTCCGATTTCAGTTTGGCTCCACTCTTCGCAACATAGAAACGATCAATCCAGCGCTCGGTAGAAAGATAGCCGCCTGATTTGAAATGGTAATCTTTTTCTTTGATCGTTTCCCAGCCTTTTTCAGCATAGGTTCCGTCAGCTTTCAAGTAAAACCAAGCATCATAATTCTTATCAAAGAGCCATTCCGATTTCAATTTAGCTCCACTCTTCGCAACATAGAAGCGATCAATCCAGCGCTCAGTTGAAAGATAACCGCCTGATTTGAAATGGTAGTCCTTCCCATCTATGGTTAACCAGCCATTTTCAGCATAGGTACCATCTTGTTGAAGGTAGAACCAACTGCTATAGTTGTCATCATAAATCCAGGTTTGTTCAACCTTATTACCATTTTCTGATATATAGTTCTTACCAAGCCAAGCATTTTTCAGCATTTTACCTTGTGAATTGATGTAGTACTGGTTCTCCCCTTGAGTGATCCACTCATCTTTGGCCATTTTCCCGTCTTCTTTAAGGTAATATTTTTCCTGACCTTGTTGAATCCATTCGTTTTTAGCTCTCTGACCATCAGATTTGAGATAATACCAGGATTCTTGTTCCTGATTAAATACCCACTGTTCCTTGGCTTTAGTACCACTTTCAGTCACATAGTACTGGCCAACCCACGTTTTTGTGGCTAATTTTCCGGTCTCGTTAAAATAGTAATCCTTACCAGCAACAGTCAGCCAGCCGTTCTCAGCACGATTTCCATCAGCTGTTAAATAAAACCAGGCCTGTTGCGTTTGATCATAGATCCATTGGTTGGTTGCTGGTTTCCCGTCTGCTTTGAGGTAGGTCTTTCCTTGCCACGTTCCCTCTTCTGCTTTTGCTGTCTCCACTACAGTAAAAAAACACCCCAATAAGCCAGCACTTACTAGGGCCACTTTCCATCGTTTCATTTAAATGCTCCAATAACGTTTTCTAATCCCTATTGTAACATAGTTAACCGACGGAAATATTACAAATTGATGAAGATTCTATTTCTTGTTGACGATAAGGAAGACCTAGCTTATCTCAGATTGGCTTTGACTTCCTTGCGTAGTTCTTCCAAACTGCTACTGCCATATTTGTCCATGACTTTTGGTAAATTTTCGATAATATCAGGACAGGCATATGGATTGGTAAAGTTAGCTGTTCCAACTCCGATGGCAGAGGCACCAGCTAGATACATTTCTAGCGCAGCTTCAGCCGAATCCACTCCTCCCATTCCAATGATGGGAAGGTCGGTTGTTTGGGCGACTTGGCGGATGAGTTTGAGGGCTACTGGAAAGACTGCTGGTCCAGACATTCCACCTGTTCCATTAGCTAGGATTGGTTTTCTTGTTTTGAGGTCAAAGCGCATACCGACTAGAGTATTGATCATGGTTAAGCCACTTGCTCCTGCATCTTCTGCGGCTTTAGCAATAGTGACAACATCCGTTACACTAGGGGTTAACTTAACATAAACTGGCACATCAGAGGCTTCCACAGCTGCTTTTACCACTTCGTAGGCCAAGTCAGGATCTTGCCCAATCAAAAGTCCATGATTACCGTGATCCACATTCGGACAAGAGATATTAAGCTCGATAGCTTTTACATTTGCAGCCTTAGAAATTCCTCGAGAAACGGCAGCGTACTCTTGTTTTGAAAAGCCTGCAACATTTGCGATGATGGGAAGCGTAGGATACTCTCTTTCCAGCCAAGGCAACTTTTCAGCTAAAACAGCTTCTAAACCCGGATTTTGCAAGCCGATTGCATTGAGCATACCAGCAGGCGTTTCTGCAACCCTGGGAGTAGGATTCCCAAAACGGGGTTCAAGTGTCGTTGCCTTGATCATAATTGATCCCAAAAGGTCCAAATCATAGTACTTGGCATATTCCTGACCAAAACCAAAACAGCCTGATGCTGGTATGATAGGATTTTTCAAATCCAAGCCCGGTAGAGAAACTTGTAAACGATTGGTAGTCATGACTTTCTCCTTATAATACAACTGTTCCTGTGCGGAAAACAGGGCCATCTTCACAGACACGTTGACTAATTGTCTCACTATCTGGCACTTTTAGGACACAGGCATAGCAAGCCCCCATCCCACAAGCCATACGAGATTCTAGAGATAGATAGGCTCTTGGGTGATCATAAAATCTTTGATTGATATACTTCATCATTCCAGGAGCCCCACATGAGTAAACAGCATCAAATTGAATGTCTAAGTCATTGATGACGACTGACACATTTCCCTTAATGCCATAAGAACCATCATCTGTTGTAACAAAAACCTGACCATATTGGGTCAATTCTGTTTCGAGAATAACAGCATCCTTGTTGGCAAAACCGAGGACTGTCACCACTTTCACCCCACGCGCATGCAATTCCTTGGCCACCTCAAGCAAGGGTGGAACACCGATTCCACCACCAACGAGGAGAACTTGGCTCTGATTGCCTAAATCAGACAAGTCAAAACCATTTCCCTGAGGTCCCATCACATCAAGAGTATCTCCCTGACTTAAGGTTGAAAAAATTGCGGTTCCAGCCCCCTCAATCCGATAAATGAGATGACACTGCTTGTTTGCCTTGTCAATAGACGAAATTGAAATAGGACGACGCAAGAGATGGGCATCATCAGGCACACGCAAGTGAAGAAATTGGCCTGCTCGCATGGCTTCAACCATTTCCCCTTCTAGGACTAATTCAAAGATTGCTGGCGCAATTTCCTCTTGTGCGACCACCTTCATGGTTTCCAAACGAATAGCACCCAAACGTTTCTTACATGTGGGATTCATGACTTTTCCTCCTTAAATTTAAGGGGACCAGATAAAGAAAAGACCTTGCTAATGCAAGGCCTCAGTTGGGTTAGGCTAGAACTCATGCGCACGCTTAAAAAGTCTCCACAGAGAGTCCCCTTATCCCTTTTATCTGACACCTTGTGAGTCTCTCTGGACTCCCCTTAAAGGTTAAATTTGTATTAGTATACTCTTTCAAAGAAAAAAAGTCAAGTAGAAAACGAACATTCTACTTGACTTTACTGGATTATTTTTCACGAATGACTTCGACCTTGTAGCCATCAGGATCCTTGACAAAGTAATAGTTTGGTTGAGTTCCTGGAAGTCCATTAGGGGCTGTCACCTCATAGCCTTTAGCGCTATGTTCTTGATGTAGCGCCTCAAGGTCAGGTGTACTGAGGGCGATATGGGCGAAGCCATCTCCTACCACATAAGGACCGTGATCATAGTTATAAGTCAACTCCAACTCATAGTCATCCCCCTCAAGTCCTAGATAGACAATGGTGAAAGCATGATCTGGAAAATCTCTGCGACGCAATTCTTTAAATCCAAAAGCATCTTGATAAAAAGCGATTGATTTTTCAAGGTTTTCTACTCGCAAGCAAGTGTGTAGCATTTTTGAAGCCATTTTCATTACCTCTTTCATTTTAATAGTTCTATTATACCCTTAATGGACAAAATTTACTAGAAACTTGAACTAGAGTCTTCTTCTCTACGCTTTCATTCTAAGCAGCACTTTTAGATTTTCCTTGCGTATATTGCGAATAAGGAAAAGCATGATCAGGATAAAAAGCCCCTCGAGGAAGTAGAACGTAAATTCGCTGTTCATGAGTAGTAAGTCTTTGTAATGATAGTTATTACCGAAAACTGAATTTGGTGCGAATAGGATTCGCAACAGTCTTCTTAGGAAAATAAAAATCTGTAAGCCATAAATCATAAAGACCTTCTTCACACCAATCATGAAGCCTTGTTCCTTTGTAAAATAAGACAAAGCGATTCCATTTAACAAGAGGATAACGGTTATAGCCAGCGTTTCATTTCGTAGAATAGTTGGATCAAAGATGTCTAAACGGCTGTGAATGTAGGGCAACGTTTGAAATAGTAGGATCCCCAAGACTGCTGGTATGAAAATTTTCTTCAGAGATGGTGGAAATCCAGGACTAAATCTTGTAAAAGACAAGCAAATCACAAGGATTGCAAAAATATGGAAGTAAGCTATGGCAACTCCTGAAATAGTCTGGCTTCGATTTACCAAAGCAGAAAGAAAGCCAGCAGAAAGAAAGATACCGATAGGAATCAGCTTCTCCAAAGAATAATCCCATTTCAGCCCCTGACTCACTTGGAAACCATCGATGAAGCTGAAAAATGTAATGAACATAAGGGCACCGATGAGGCCAAACGGTAAGGATGGAATGACGAGGGTCAATAGCAAGATTAGTAGGAACCATGGATGGGGGCTGTAGTAGAATTTCCGTTTTTCTCCTCTAGCAGTCACTCCCTCCTCAATCGGTGTTTTCCTTAATTTTAGCATATAGACGTAAAAGAGTGAAAACATGCCAGCATGAACCCATGAATTATAACCTGGTCGCTCTATAATACTGAGTATCAAACTTACAATCGTAAAGAGACCAGAGAAAAGCTGAAGAAACTTATTATTAAATACCTGTCTTTTTTTCCAATCCAAATAAGAGAGCTTGGCCTTCGGATGACTAAGTTCATAGGCATAAGTCGTCATCTCTTCTAGTTTCTGGTCTGTCTCCTCCGTCATCATTTGGGGAGCCATTTTAGAAGTAGGAAAAGGAGCTAAAACATATCTCAGGAGCTCGCCGTCTGTAAACCGATGGTACTCCTTATAGATCTGTTGGAGTAAAATCGTTAGAATGCGTGGTCTTCCTTTAAAGTAGCTTCTCCACTTCTCCCAATCATTGATATCTTCATCGCTCTTGGTGAGCTTATCCATATAGAGATAACCTTCATTGTACCAGTAATCAAAATTTTCCTTTTTGTCTAGTTCATACTCCTCTACCACTGAAGGATAGGAATGGATACTCTTCCAGAAATGGAGTTTCTTCAGGTAAGGATTTGATTCCTCATCACTATAACGCTCCACAAATTGGAGAACGAGGGCTAACACTTTCGCATTGGTTAAAGGATAGACGTCCACCTTTTCTAACAAATCAAGTAGGAGAGTATGATCCTTAACTGTTTCAAAAAGATATTGCCAATCACGTAACAGTTTGTACTCGTCTTGATATGGACTATAGAGTAAAAGATATAGTTTTTCCTCAACCTCCGATGAATTTAGCAAATTATAAGAATGGATATCGAATGGTTCTTCTGAATCTGCTTGTAATTCCTCAAAGTAAGCTAGAAGTTCATCATAGGCTTTTTGTTCCTCTTCTCCAACCTCTGGTTTAATCTTCTCCAAGATATAAGCCAAAACTGGAATGCAAGTAATCATTTGTTTACTGTTATTCAAGAGAAAAAGGACAGTACTAGGAGAAAATGATTGACTGAAAAATTTTATCCAAGCTCCAATCTGATTAGCTCTTTGGGAATCTTCAAGGATTGCCTGACATAAACGATAAGAAGCATACAAATTCGAAATTTCTTTTTTTGCATCTTCAAGAGACTCTCCATTTTTGTAGGCGGTAGCTCTTTTAACCTTCCAATGCTTCAGTTTATAGTAATAGCCCCAGTATCGGAAGTCAGGTATATAGTCTTCCAGCAAGGGAATGAGGATAGAAAATTGCTCCGGTTTATTAAAAATATAAACATCCATTTCCTCTAAAACGGATTGAACAATGTCCATATCATACTGATACTGATGGAAGAACTGACGCCATAGATGCTCTTGTTCTTCTGGACTGTAATCATCATTTTTAACAATACTTTCAATCGCATTTCGAATCAAATAGGCTGCTTCATTATAACTACTAAAGTCAAGAGTAGACCTTGTTGTTCCTTCTTGCCCACGGTTCTCTTCATCACCAAACGTTTCAAAATTGAGGGGATTCGTAGCTCTTTCTTCAGAATCTCCATTTAGCTGAACTTCCTCATCATAGTCACCAAAGTCAAGGGTTGACTTTTGCTCATCCTCTTCTGCTTTATAGGTTTCAAAGTTAAAGGAATTGCTTGTTTTATCAGTTGATTTCTGATAATCACTGAAATCAAGACTTGATGTTTCAGACTCTTCGTTCTCAGTCTTCGTTTCTTCAGTCAAGGTTTCAAAGTTGAGACTAGACTTAGTCTTTTCATTCGCCTCTTCTTCAAGTTCAGTAGCCTCTTGAGAGTCACTCGCTTTTCTTAGACTATTTTCTGGTCTTGTATTTCTAGATCTCGCATAAGTCAAGGCTTTTTGATAAGCTTCAACAATTTCTTGGTAAATTTCTGGTTGGTCTTCTGGGTGATAGAGCCGAACCAGTTCAGCATAACGCCTTCTAATAAGCTTGACGTCAGTCGTTGGCTCTATCCCTAAAGTTTCCCATATATTCATAAGGTCTCCTCTTTTATAGTCCTCGCTCTAGGAAGTCTAAATAGTTTGAAAATGATTGATAGAGTTTTGGCAAATGATACACAGATGCTTGACTGACCTCTTCTTCAAATCGTCTAGTTTCAGCCATTAGCTCATCTCTTCTTCTCCCCAAGAGCATACTGTACACGCGATTCGCTTTTTCAATCAAGAAACGATAAACCTCTGTTTCTTGAGCATTGATCTTATAGCGAGTCAACTCTGCTTGCTTAGTCTTGATTTCCTTTTCTGTCAGGGTAATGCTATCTTGGAGAATAACATGACTAAAGACTTCCTGTGTGGAATCAATTTTCACTTCGACATCCAAAATTCCATTTAAATCATAGGTGAATCGAACTGTGAAACTTTCATTTACTCGAGTATTAACAGGGATGGGAACTTCTAATTCACCTAAGAACAGGTTTTGCGATGCCTTCATCATCTCACCTTGATAGACCTTTATCTTGACTTGGCTCTGTCCCAATTCAGCCGTATAGTACTGTTCGATGCGTGAAGCAGGTAGGGTAGAATTTCGCTCAATAATCGGCGAAAAACGGTCTCCAACTATCTCAATCCCCAGTGTAAAAGGGCAAATATCAGATAGTAATAAATCTCGTATCTCACCCTGCCGTTCTTTTATTCCTGCTAAAAGGGCACAACCTCTCGCAATCATCCGATCGGGATCATCCGATACCTGCACCATTTGATTGATACAGTAGGATAAAAAGTCTTGAACCAAGCGGAGTTTCGAAGTCCCCCCAACAAGAACAAAGTTATCAGATGATACATAGCTATAGCGCGCATCCATCAAGGCACGATCCAAAACGGCCTTAACACGGGCTAGCAGAGGTTGACAAAGCTCATAAAAGCGTTGGTAGCTCAAGTCTAAAGTGTATTCCTGTTCTTGGTCCAGAACCGTCATCTTCACTTCTTCTTTATCATTGAGTTCTAGCTTTGTCTTTTCAGCCTGTACCAGAATTTTGCTATAAAATTCTCGGGAAATCGTATCCTTGGTTAATTGATTGGAGACTAAAAATTCCTCAGCAATAGCCGCAGTAAAGTCTTCTCCTCCCAAACGATTGTCCCCTGCGATCGACACGATTTCGACGATATTATCAAAAAGCTCCACAACTGAAATGTCTAGAGTTCCACCACCAAAATCGACTACAATAAAAGATTGATCTTCTTGGTTTACCATAGATCTTTTAGCAAGAGCTGCTGCGGAAGGTTCATTGATAATCCGATCAATCTGAACACCTGCAAATTTCCCTGCTAGTTTGGTCGCATAACGTTGAGCATCATTGAAATAGGCTGGAACACTAACAATCACTTCCTCGACCTTTTCTCCAAGATAGGTCTCTGCATCGTCTACCAACTTTCGAATGATAAAAGAGCTTAATTCTTCAGCCTTATATGCTCGATTTCCTAGTGTCAATTCATGCTTAGTCCCCATAAAACGCTTGAACTGAGAAACCGTCTTATCTGGGTGGGTCACCAAGCGTTCCTTGGCAATTTTTCCAACTATAATCTCATCATTGTCATCTAAAGCCACAACAGAAGGAGTCAAATACTCACCAAAAGCATTGGGAATCAACTTGACCTGGCCATCTTGGTATACCCCTACTAAAGAATTAGTCGTTCCTAAATCAATACCTACTATCATCTTCTTCAAACTCCAAATCTTTTTTAGATATTCCTATTATACAAGAAATATCCTATTTTCTTTGAAAAAATCTGTCATTTACTCTCTAAAATAGAAAATCATTTATGGAAAATAAAAAAGTTTCACCCTACTCTTGCGGTAAAACCACGAGAGTAAGAATGAAACAGTTTGTCATTATTTACCAAGTTTTGCTTTAGCTGCATCTGCAAGAGCTGTGAAAGCTGCTGCGTCGTTAACAGCCAAGTCAGCAAGCATTTTACGGTTAACTTCGATTTCAGCCAATTTCAAACCATGCATCAATTGTGAGTATGAAAGTCCGTTCAAACGAGCTGCCGCATTGATACGAGTGATCCACAATTTACGGAAGTCACGTTTTTTCTGACGACGGTCACGGTATGCATAGTAGTAAGAGTTCATTACTTGTTCTTTTGCAGTACGGAACAAGATGTGTTTAGCTCCATAGTAACCTTTTGCTAGTTTAAGAATACGTTTACGACGTTTGCGTGATACAACGCCACCTTTAACACGTGCCATGTTTTATTTCCTCCAAATATTTCCTAGAATTGTTTACTTACTGTTAGGCTATTATTTCAAGCGAGTAAGCATTGCTTTGATACGTTTGAAATCTCCTGAATGCACCATAGATGCTTTACGAAGATGACGACGTTGTTTCTTAGTTTTTCCGTGGAAACGGTGAGAAGTGTAAGCACGGAAACGTTTAAGTCCACCAGAACCTGTACGTTTGAAACGTTTAGCTGATGCGCGGTGTGTTTTTTGTTTTGGCATGATTTTTTCTCCTTTATTTAACTTTCTGACAATTATTTTTTGTCAGTTGCTGGCGCCAACTGCATGAACATTTGGCGTCCATCCATCTTAGCTCGTTGTTCGATGATTGCAATATCTTGTGTTGCTTCAGCAAACTCGGCTAAAACTTTTGCACCAATCTCTTTATGGGTGATCATACGCCCTTTAAAGCGAATGGATACCTTAACTTTATTTCCTTTTTCAAGGAACTTGCGTGCATTGCGAAGTTTTGTGTCAAAGTCACCCTTGTCAATAGTTGGACTCAGACGAACTTCTTTCACAGTAACAACACTTTGTTTTTTACGTTGTTCTTTTTGCTTTTTCTGATACTCAAATTTGAACTTACCGTAGTCCATAATTTTAGCAACAGGCGGTTTTGCTTGAGGTTGGATCAATACTAAGTCAACATTTGCACTATCAGCCAATGCTTGCGCTTCGCTGAGTGGTTTGATTCCTAGCTGTTCTCCCTCAAGACCGATCAAGCGAACTTCACGTACACGAATTTCATCATTGATGAATAAGTCTTGCTTTGCTATGGTTTTCACCTCTTTTTTATTATTAGAGAAAAACAATAGCGGACTCGTAATAATACAAGCCCGCACGTTATGATAGCGTTTCTTAGAAACTTTTCATCCGTAGGGCCAGGCAACTTGATGTCACAAGGCGAGAAGCTCTCACTTCTGCTTTTCTCAACTTTTATATGATACCAAGTTTTCTATTCCTTGTCAAGATAAAAAGTTATTTTTTCAAAAAACTTTCTGTTTTCTTCTTGATGTCCGCATCAAAAAGAGAGAACCATTCCGGTTCCCTCTCTGTGTTAGTTTTTTCCTCATCCTCCGTATAGGAACGCTAAGACCTATTAAAAACTTCCTTTTTACGTGAACTTCCCCATCTTTCGATAAATAGAATCCCCACTAACAAAAGGATAATCAGGCAAGGAAGTAAGACCATCCCCATGCTCCAATTTAGATTGATATTATCAATTTGCTTAGGTAATCTTCCAGATAAAATCTCTACTGAACGCAAGTAAGTAAAGGGAATCAGATGTGCAATACTCTGAAGAGGCTGGATCGTTTGGATACCAAACAACAAGCCAACAATCCCAATGAGTGAAAGAAAGAGAACAGGCATTTTTTGCTTGAAAAAGTAAGCAATCAAGTAGACGACTTCCACAATGACGATAAAGGCTAAGAAAGCTAAGAGCAAGCTAGGAAATAACACATCTTGTATTTTTCCAATAGTTACCTCTTGATTGGTTAAGCTATAGAACGGGTATGGATAATCTAACTGTCCAAAACCACTTATCAGACTTCCCACTAGAAAAGAAAATCCACAGATTCCAATAAACAGCACGGTTACATAGCTCACCCCAACTCCAAGAGAGGACATGGCAAATGTCGCTTTTGAAAAAGGATATAACTGAGCTGTATCGAGATGATTTTGATATCTTTCTGCGAACAGTTGTGTAAGCATAAAAATAATACCAATCACAAACAAGCTTGGGATGATAGCCTCTAAAATCCAGACAATCTGATCAATCCCGTGGGTCGGATATTCTAAATTGTGGGCTTTTATATTCAAGGGATACAGGGCTTGGTAAATCTTCCGTTGGCGGTCGCTCGCCATTTTTAATTCAGAGCTAGAAGTCGGTTGATTTGACATAACTTCATAATTCTTCTCTTCATCTTGCCACTGCAAATAATAGGCTTCTTTCCAGCGTCCTTCTTTTAACAAAGCCAGAATTTCTTTCTTTTGAGTCAAAAGATTTTTTTGCGAGTCTAAATTACTTTTAACAATCTGGTATTCCTCCGAGCTGGTGTCAGACATTTGGGAAAGCTTCACTTCATTTTCATTGACGATTCTCTCATCTTTTACAAGACGGGTTTCCAACTCGCTCTCCAAGCTGTGTGAGTTTGCAGTCTGACTATTTAAATAAAAGGTAACACCGAGTACAGATGCAAATAAAAGTAAGATAATCCAGTTTAAACGACTTTTGAAAACTTTCTTTAATAAAAATAGGCTAATATCTTTCATAACGGAACCTCTTCTATCTGCCCCTGACGAATGGTTACGATGCTATCGCAAATCTCCATTAACTCCTCTTTGTAGTGGGAACTCAAAAGAACCAGCTGTTCTTTTCTATCGATTTGTGCCAGCCTATCAAAAAACTTCTGTCGATAATACTCATCTAAGCCATTTGTTATCTCATCCATGAGCCAGCATTTCGCCTGACTGAGGAAATACATAGCAATCACCAAGCGTTGCTTCATCCCTAAGGAATACTTGCGGATGGGAAGGTTGATATAGTCAGACATTTCCCAGTAATCAATTTCATCCCTCAAGTTTAGGTCTGACTTCCAGATGTTTTTTATGAGACGAAGGTAGTCCATCCCACTTAAGTTTCCATCCAGCCATTCAACGCTCTCATAATAAAACAAAGAAGGAGGGGCTGCGATATGTCCACTACTAAGGGGAAGCAGCTTGCTCATAGCTCGGAACAGTGTCGTCTTTCCCGAGCCATTGATAGCAAGAACGCCATAAATCCTGCCCTTTTCAAATGTGAAATCAACATCTTGCAAGATGACTTGTCGCGTTTTTAAGGTAACATGAGTAAGATTTAACATATCCAGCCCTCCTTTTTCTCACTCTTTAACGATTAATAGCCTCCGCTGTAGTAGTTTATGACCTCATAACGATTATAATTCCATCCTCCGCCAATTTTATACTCAGAATAGACCATAACGGGATAGAAATGTATTGATGGTTGTGATAGTTAGTACTATATTCCCACATAGTATTCCAATCATACCAATATTTTTTAGTGACTGTTACAGCAGATGCAATGGATTGAAAAAGACCAACAGATAACAAACTAGCTAATAAAACGGGTTTTACTGATTTTTCATGTTTTCATTGCAGTTATATCTTTACTATTGGAGACGCTTTCATTATATCGTTTTTCCCTATATTATGCAACAGATTATTTGTTTATTTTACTAATATATAACACCTTTTCTTCCTAACGAACACTTTCAATCTGCCAACTATTCCATCCTTTAAAGCGAATGGCTCCTTGCTGATCTGTTCGGTAAATCTTACTCTTGATGGATTCTAGTCGTGTCAAGGTTTCCTGATGGGGGAGTTTGGCACGATTGTTCTTACCCACTGAAATGAGAGTAATCTCTGGTTTGAGTTTTTCTAGGAAAGTTGGATTTGATGAGGTTTTAGCACCATGTTGGCCTGCTTTCAAGACATCCACCTCTAGGTCAGGATAATGCTTCAGCAAGTCCTTCTCTCCCTTCTCTTTCAAATTTCCTGTGAAGAGAAAGTGCTTATCCAAGAGTTTTCCATAAAGAACCAGGGAACCATCACGATCCCCATCTCCAATCTTCCTTGGAGATAGGACTTCTAAGTAACTGCCAAAAATCGGGAAATTCTCCCCAGCTGTCACACTACGTACCTTGTTTTGACTTGCTTCTAGTTCCGCTACAAATTCCTTCTGTGTCAGACTTCCTTTTGATACTAAAATCTCCCCAACATGGAAAGCCTTGGTCACCTCCAGCAAATCGCCAACATGCTCCTTGTCTGTATTGGTCAAAATCAGCTGGTCAATCTTATCTACTCCTCGACTTTTAAGATAGGGAATCAAGGTTCTCTGGGCATTGCTGGTTGTCGCCTTTTGCTGCCAAGCTTGGATTTTCTTGTCAGATTCTGCTTTACCTCCTACATCTATGAGAATAGTTTTCCCAGTTACATCCCGTAGGAAAATACTCTCCCCTTGCCCAACATCCAGCATGGTAATTTCATTTTCAAGTGGATGCTTGGTCAGGAAAAAGAGACCCACAATAAAGAGACTAAATCCTGCTAGTCTTTTAATATTTTTCCTCATGTCATAAACCAAGGCCAATGAAACCAAGAGGAGAATCAAAAGCCATGCGTTTGGTTGTCCAAAGACCAGAGGTCTTCTTGCCAGCTGCGATACCAAGCGAATGACGCCCTCTAACCACTCAAAGACAAAGTTAAACTGAGTGACTGGGTAAACAAAAGACAGAATGAATAAGATGGACAAAAGCGGTAAGAATACCACATCAAACAGAAAGGAAAAGACAAAGGTCAAAAGGATAGACCAAGGCTGAAATTCTGCAAAATAGAAGGATAGAATAGGCAATATTCCCAAGGAAATGACCAGACTTTCTCTAGCAACAGCCTTGAGTCCCTCCCCTTCTTTACTAGTCATGGTCAAGATAAAGGCGTAGGCACATGACAAGACTCCTCCTGCAGTTAGGAAAAAGTTTGGCATGATGATAAAGAGGACAAGGACCGTCAAGGCAAAATTATCCAAGCCCTTAACACCATGTTGGGCCAGTAACTTTTGCAAGAGACTGCGAATGACCGATGCTGAAAAACCTGTCAGACCTGCATAGATAAGAGAAAAGGGATAAGTTAGCCACTTCAACTTTTCTTGGGTCAAGCCCAATCGCAAGAGGAGTTTCTTAAAGGCATCCATAAAGAAGCCCACCTGCATACCTGATAAGGCAAAAAGGTGAATAATTCCAAGACTGGAATAGAGCTCATTCATCTCCTCAAAGTCCGTGTCCAAATGTCCTAAAAGAAGACCTGTCATATAGTTGCGCATAGGGTCTGGAAAGTGCGTCTTGATCCAAACTACAGCCTTTCGACGTATACTAGACAGATTTTCTCCTATATCCCAACTGCTAACCTGTTTCATTGACTGGATACTCTTGATAGTCAGTGTCTGGTAAATCCCTTGAGTTTTCAGATAGGCTTGGTAGTCAAAGCCACCAAAATTCCTCTGACCTTCAGGCTCTGAAAGTTTTCCTTCTAGCTCTATCTCGTGAAGGTCTGTTAAGGCCTGAAAGAGCTCTTTCTCCCCCTCAGACTGGAGTTTATAGTAAACTTGGAAGGTGCGGCCGTCAGCCTTGCCCCGAAAGGACAGACTGTCTCCATTGACTTTGATGGTATCTGGTAAAATCCGTACCCTCTCAACAGAATCCACTAGGTTTTGATTAGCTTGTGTCTGTTGCCAGTTTTGAAACAAAAACCAAAAACCAAAAACTCCACAAATCGCTAGAACTTTACTAGCCGATTTCCAAGGAAATTGGAAAAAGAGACAGACAAGCAAAAAAACAAAACCTAGCAGTGCGAGATAGGACACTCCAAAAATGGCATAGTAAAGCCAGAGCAATAGAAAACTCAGATAGATTAGGGGAATTGGGAAATTCTTAATCCACTGTAACATAGTCTTTTAGCTTTTCTATGGTCTTAGCGCCAATACCAGAAACCTTCTTTAATTCATCAACCGACTTGAACTTGCCATTTGACTCACGATGATCGATAATATCCTGGGCTCGTTTTCCTCCCAAGCCTTTGACCTGCTTGAGTTCTTCCAGACTAGCTTTATTGAGGTTGACCTTCTTATCTTTACTTGTCGAAGGAGTCGTTCCAGAGGCAGCCTGCTGACTAGCCGCTTCTTCTCCCTTAGTTGGAACATAGACAAGAGCCTCGTCACTGACTTTCTGAGCGAGATTGAGCGATTTACTATCTGCTTCCTCTGTCAATCCACCAGCTTTCTGAACGGCATCATGAACCCGACTACCTACTGGCAAATCATAAATCCCTGGTGATTTAACAGCACCTTTGACATCTACTGTGATTAGATCTTGTTCAGAAGATTCTTCCTTTTCTTCCTTCTTGATTTCCTTTCCAGATGATGAATCCTTTGAAACAGCGGCAACTTCAGCCTGCAAATTTGTTTCTTTCACAGGTGTTTGTGAAGTTGGCTTTAGTAGGAAAAATCCACCCAAGGCCAAACCCAAACCAGCACAAATGACAATGATTTTATACTCTTTGATTTTCTCGATAATTGCTTCCATATTTTCTCCTCTCTTAGATTATTCGCAAGAGAAATAAAAAACAGTCGAAAATTTCTTTTCAACTGCTTATTTATTTGCAAAATAGTCTTCCTTAGTCAAGACATAATGAACTCTTGTGATCATTCGACCTGGTTCTTTATTATCCATTCTGGCATAGGGTTCTTCGTGGGAAAAACGCATACCTGACTTCTCCATGACCTTTCCTGATGCGGGATTGTCCTTATCGTGAAGAGCGGTCAACTTGTTCATTCCAATCTTCTCAAAAGCCAGTTCAATCACGGCACGATTGGCTTCTGTCGTCAATCCTTGATTCCAATATTTTTTATTGATAATGTAGCCAATAGCTGCTTTTTTGAGAATGTGGTCAATCTTGTGCAAATCAATAGTTCCAATAAACTGACCATTGCTTTTTAGTTCGATTCCCCACCGTCCCAAGGGACTAGCCAAGTAAAACTGAGCTATGTTGTTCTTGGTTTCTTCTAAGCTTTGATTTGTTGGAAAAGTGTAGCGTGTATTTTCTCTGTCTGAGGCATACTCAAACATAGCTTCCGCATCGTCCAAGGTTACAGGTCGGAGCAATAAACGCTCCGTTTCTATAGATGGATACTGGGCAAATTTCACAAATATTGATTCCATACTTTTCCCTCGATTAGAGCTTGATTCTCACTAGTCTAGCATAAATAAATTTGGATGACAAGTTTTTCTTGATTTTTGAAGCGGTTTCATATACAATAAAACCATCACATTTTTGATTTATGAACTGGAATGTGACAACTAAAACAAGACCGTCAATTGAAAGGTAGGTTATCTCTATGTTAATCGGAATTCCAAAAGAAATTAAAAATAATGAAAACCGTGTTGCCCTCACTCCTGCTGGCGTCCATAGTTTAGTCAGCCGTGGACATCGTGTCCTCATCGAAACAAATGCTGGTCTCGGTTCAGGATTTACTGATGCAGACTATCAAAAGCAAGGAGCTGAGATTGTCGCTACTGCTGCTGAAGCCTGGGCTGCCGAGTTGGTCGTGAAAGTAAAAGAACCACTAGCTTCTGAATATGGTTATTTGCGCGACGATCTTCTTCTCTTCACCTACTTGCACATGGCCGCTGCTCCAGAATTAGCAGATGCTATGCTAGCAGCAAAAACAACAGGAGTTGCCTATGAAACTGTTCGTGACAATCAAGGACAGCTACCGCTCCTCGTTCCTATGAGTGAAGTTGCAGGTCGTATGGCTGTTCAAATCGGAGCCCACTTCCTTACTAAGCAAGCTGGTGGTTCTGGTGTCCTACTAGGTGGTGTACCAGGTGTTCCAAAAGGAAAAGTAACCATCATCGGTGGTGGTGTCGTCGGTACACATGCTGCCCGCATCGCCCTTGGTCTTGGTGCTCAAGTAACTATTTTAGATATCAGCGCTAAGCGTCTCTCAGTTCTAGAAGAAGTCTTTGGAAACCAAATCCAAACTCTTATGTCTAATTCATTCAACATCGAAGCAAGTGTGAGAGATGCTGATGTGGTGATTGGAGCGGTGCTCATCCCTGGTGCCAAAGCACCGAAATTGGTGACAGATGAGATGGTCAAACAAATGCGTCCAGGCTCTGTCATCGTTGATGTTGCCGTTGACCAAGGTGGTGTAATCGAGACAGCTGACCATGTGACAACACACGATGAGCCTGTTTATGAAAAACACGGTGTTCTCCACTATGCCGTTGCCAATATCCCTGGTGCGGTTGCTCGCACTTCAACCATCGCCCTAACCAATGTCACTCTTCCTTATATCGAAGCATTGGCTGGCAAAGGATTCGCACAAGCAATCTCTGAAGACGAAGGCTTACGTCAAGGTGTGACCACTTATCAAGGTTACTTGACCAGCCTCCCAGTTGCCCAAGGACTCGATAAAGATCATACTTCTATTGACGAACTTGTTTAAAGCTAGGCACTCATTAAAAAAGAGCAGTTCACATCTGAACTGCTTTTTTTGCTATTCTGTTTCTTGGTTCTTTTCTTCAACCTTAACTGGAGCTGGTTCATAAGCCCGGATAATCTGAGCGACAACTGGATGACGAACCACATCCTTGGCTGAAAAATGAACAAAGTCGATTTGGTGAATGTTCTTAAGCTTTTCTTGGGCATCAATCAAACCTGACTTGACATTACGCGGCAGGTCAATCTGACTGATATCTCCATTGACAATCATCTTCGAATTAAATCCTAAACGCGTCAAGAACATCTTCATCTGCATGATCGTCGTATTTTGCGCCTCATCGAGAATGACAAAGGCATCATCCAAGGTTCGTCCACGCATATAGGCAAGGGGCGCGATTTCTATGATTTCACGCTCCATGAGACGGGTGGTCTGGTCTTTTCCTAAAATCTGATACAAGGCATCATAAACAGGTCGAAGGTACGGATCGACCTTCTCCTTAAGATCACCCGGAAGAAATCCTAGACTCTCACCTGCTTCCACTGCTGGACGAGTAAGGATAATCCGCTTGACTTGCCCACGTTTAAGGGCAGTTACTGCCAAAGTCACTGCAAGAAAGGTCTTCCCTGTCCCTGCTGGTCCGATTCCAAAGGTCACATCATGCTGTTTGACACTGTCCACATAAAGTTTTTGACCCAAGGTTTTGACACGGATCGGTTTCCCAGTATTATCCTTGATGATTTCTTCTTCGTAAAGGGCGACAAACTTGTCGATTTCATCGTTTTTGACCATGCTAATCGCAGTCACCACATCTGGCGTGCCAACGGTCATCCCCCGATTCACCAAGACCATCAAAGCTTGGATAACCTGACGAGCTTCCTCGCAAGCAGTTTCTTCTCCCAAAACCTGAACAATCTCCGTACGAGCATGAATCACCACATCGAGCTCTTCTTCCATCAAACGAAGATGGCGCTCATTGGAACCAAAAAGATGGAACAAGTCATCTGGGTGACTTAGTTGAATGTCTATTGAATGTTCCTTCAAATAAAGAACCTCTCTAATCCGTTTATTTCTTTATATTATAGCAAAGAGAACAATAAAATACTAGCCTCATCTCATTGTCTCTAGTGTTCTAAGTATTCTTGCCAGATGGCATCAAAGTCTCCTAGGTTAAAAGAGAAACTGGCATGCTCCTCCAAAAAGCGACTCACCTCATCAAAATCATCTGTGTGTTTTGGAAAGGCTGACTCCTCAAAAGCGAGATCTGCTAGGATGGCTTTGGGACTGTTACTTTTAGGATTGCGCTCGGTCATGAGCCAAGTATAAAATGATTTTCTCAATTCTTTCTCCTATCAAGAGTTTTTTGATGACACTTTTCTGATTCTTGAAAATTACTGGACTTAGCCTTTGATACGTAGTGGTTTATAAAATCTGTTTTCGCATCTGTATAGGCGTCTCGATTGTGTTCAAATTTTTTCCATAAACTTAGTTTTAATTCCTGATACGCTTGGGCGATATCTGGATGCTGGCAGAGATAATCTCTAAAATAAATCTCGTCATGATCTCCCGTCATTCGCAAATGTAAATGAAAAACTTTCTCAGCAAATCCCTGCTCTGTATAGCCTTTATTTAGCGAAATCCTGTTAGGACTCTCCGACATCACTAGCCACCCATTCTTCACCAATAAATCCCTAACTCTTGCTAAATCCTCTATTCTACCTACTTCTAGCAGAATATCAACGATATTTTTGGCCCAAATATTAGGAATAGCAGTGCTACCGATATGTTCTATTCTTTTAATAACATTTGCACCCAATATTTTTTTCAGACTTGTTTTTTCCGATTCATACCAGTCTTTCCACTCTGACCTGTGCTCTACTAGAAAAATAGGGAAAAGTTGCCAGAGTTCCTCTAAACTCATTTCTTCAAGTTTCTTTTTCATGTCTATAAGGCCTAAATCAACTCTGTACCAAACTGGTCTTGTTTGATTTTGCCAGCTTTCATCAAGCCTCCGAGTGCTTTCTTGAACTGACCTTTAGAGATACCAAAGGTTGCCTTGATGTCCTCAGGAGATGACTTATCATTTAAGGTCATGAAACCGCCATTGCTTTCCAAGTAGGTCAAAATCATCTGGGCATCATTTTCCAACATTTCAAAGGAACGTGGCTTGAGGGAGAGGTTCAAGGTACGATCCACCTCACGGAAACCGATAACACGCGCATCTAACACTTGCCCCAAACGTGGCTCTGCGTAGCGCTCACTTAGGTGAATGAAACCAAGCATATTATTCTCTGGTAGATAGACAAAGGTCCCTGACAGCTTGAGACGGTAAACAATAGCTGGCCAGTTTTGGTTCTGCATGTTGTTGTAGGCAGGACGAGCCAGACGTTGGAGATCTTCTTGATAAGCCAAGAGTCCCCAGATTCGATCTTTCTTGTCCACTTCGAGACGGATGTAGAGTTTATCGCCCTTCTTGGGCCAGAGTTCCTTGAGCTCAGGGAGAATATCTAGTGATACTACGATTTCCTTATCAGGTAGACCGGTATCAACAAAAACACCCAAGTCCTTACGAACTTCTGTTACCGTTCCCCAACCAAATTGGTCCTGAGTGGCAGTCACTTCTAAGGTTGTCAGACGTAGTTTTTGCTTCATATCCGTGTAGGCAAAACCTTTGACCGTATCCCCTACTGTATATTGACCTTCTTCCTTGGCAAGTGCATAGGTTTGACCATCCTTTTGCACAAAGTAAAAACGCTCATTTTCATCGATGATGAGTCCAACGATAAAACTTGCAAGATTTGTATTCATATTTCCTTCTTTCGAATAAAACTCAGCCAGCAATGCCAACTGAGTTTTTCTGTTTATTTTTAGACTTCCAAGATTTCTTTTTCTTTATTGGCAGTCATGTCGTCGATGTGTTTCACAGCGTCGTCTGTTACTTTTTGAATATCTTTTTCAAGAGTCTTCAATTCGTCTTCAGTGATTTCTTTAGCTTTTTCTTGTTTTTTAGCTTCATCCATAGCATCACGACGGATGTTACGGATCGCTACTTTAGCATTTTCACCAACTTTTTTCACTTCTTTAGCGAGATCACGACGAGTTTCTTCTGTAAGAGCTGGGATTACCAAGCGAATAACAGAACCATCGTTAGCTGGTGTAATACCAAGATCAGAAGCGTTCAAGGCACGTTCGATGTCTTTCAATGAAGACTTGTCAAATGGCGTTACCAACAAAACACGCGCTTCGGGAATAGTGATTGAAGCGATTTGGTTAAGAGGAGTTTCGACTCCATAGTATTCTACGTGGATACGGTCTAGCAGGCTTGCGTTAGCACGACCTGCACGGATACCACCAAATTCACGAGCAAGTGATTGGTGAGACTGGGTCATTCTCTCTTTAGCTTTTTCTACAATTGCGTTAGCCATAATTTTCTTATTCCTTTTCTTCGATATTGTTTGAAACTGTTGTTCCGATATTTTCACCAAATACGACACGTTTGATGTTGCCTGGTTGGTTCATATTGAAGACGACCAAGTCAATGTCGTTATCCATTGAGAGAGTTGAAGCAGTTGAGTCCATGATACGAAGACCTTTGTTGATAACATCACGGTGGGTCAATTCTTCAAACTTAACAGCTGTCTTGTCTTTCTTGGGATCGGCATTGTAAACACCATCGACACCATTTTTAGCCATCAGAATGGCATCTGCTTCGATTTCAGCTGCACGAAGAGCCGCTGTTGTATCTGTTGAGAAGTAAGGTGAACCAATTCCGGCACCAAAGATAACGATACGACCTTTTTCAAGGTGGCGAAGGGCACGTCCACGTACATAAGGTTCTGCAACTTGTTGCATAGCAATGGCAGTTTGCACTCGCGTATCGACACCAACTTGTTGTAATGAATCTGCCATCACAAGAGCATTCATAACGGTCCCAAGCATTCCAGTATAATCTGCCTGAACGCGGTCCATTCCTGCTTCTGCAGCAGGTTCCCCGCGCCAGAGATTTCCTCCACCAATAACAAGGGCAATTTCGATACCTAAGCTATGAACTTCTTCAATCTCTTTTGCGATTGTTTGAACTGTTTGGATATCAATCCCTACGCCACGTTCACCGGCAAGGGCTTCACCTGATAACTTGATTAAAATACGTTTATACTTGGGGTTCGCCATTTTTACTCTCCTTTTTTCATCCTACCTATTTTATCACAATTTCTAAGATTTTTATAGTATCATGAGCAATTCTTTGAAAAAAATTAGACCGTTAAAAATTCCTCTAAGTCAGCAAGAGCACGCTCTGCAATTTTTTCATAACGAGCCTTCTTATCACGGATACGCTCGCCATCCAATTCCTTGATAATCCCAAAATTGACATTCATTGGTTGGAAATGTTTGCTGTCCGCATGAGTGATGTAATGAGCCAGACTTCCAATCGCTGTTGTCTCTGGGAAAATAGCTTCTCCTTCTCCCTTAAAAAGTCGAGCCGCGTTAATACCTGCAACCAAGCCTGAGGCTGCTGACTCAACATAGCCTTCCACACCCGTCATTTGACCAGCAAAGAAGAGGTTGGGTTGTTTCTTAGAACGGTAAGTCTGTTCAAGAAGATTTGGTGAATCCATGTAAGAATTGCGGTGCATGACCCCATAACGGACAAACTCCGCATTTTCAAGACCTGGAATCATTTGGAAAACACGCTTTTGCTCCCCCCATTTGAGGTGGGTTTGGAAACCAACGATATTGTAGAGGCTACCAGCCGCATTGTCCTGACGAAGCTGGACAACTGCATACGGTGTTTTGAACTCCCCGTCACGAGGTCCTGTGTAGTCTTCTGGATACTCCAAACCGACTGGCTTCATCGGACCATAAAGCATGGTTTTAATGCCACGCTTAGCCATGACTTCGATAGGCATACAACCTTCAAAGTACTTTTCTTTTTCAAACGAATTCAGCGGTGCTTCTTCCGCATTGACCAAGGCTTCATGAAAATCCATAAACTCTTGCTTGGTCATTGGAGCATTGAGGTAGGCCGCCTCTCCCTTGTCATAACGAGACTTGAGATAGACCTTGCTCATATCGATAGTATTGACATCGATAATAGGCGCCGCCGCGTCGTAGAAATAGAATCCATCGCCGTCATTAAGGGCATGAATCTTCTCAGCTAGAGCATCGCTGGTCAAAGGACCAGTAGCGACCACTGTAATAACATCAGTCGGTAATTCTGTAATTTCATCACGAACCACTTCAATCAAAGGATGATTGGCTACTTTTTCGGTCACCATTTGAGAGAAACCATCGCGGTCCACCGCAAGGGCACCGCCTGCAGGAACACGTGTAGCTTCAGCAGATTCCAATATGACAGAACCCAAGCGACGCATTTCTTCCTTGAGAAGACCTACAGCATTGGTCAAAGCATCTCCACGCAAGGAATTGGAACAAACCAACTCCGCAAAATTATCTGTTTTATGCTGAGGTGTTGACTTGACACCACGCATTTCATAGAGTTTAACTGGAATACCACGTTCTGCGATTTGGTAAGCTGCTTCAGACCCTGCCAAACCTGCTCCGATAACATTGATATAAGATTGAGACATGACACTAATACCTCTTTGGGAGTGTGAAGACAAGATTCACATTGAAAAAGCCAACTAAACTTACGAGATTAAGAGTTTCTAGGCTCAGACTGAAAAAGTCCACAGGACTTACTTCGCTCTCGAATTTCTTGGCTCAGGCTGAAAAAGTCCCCCGGACTTTTTCACTCCCACAAATCTTTCTAATTTTTCTTCTACTAGTATAACAAAAAAAGGGAAGAAGGCAAACTTCCCTGTTTAGTCATTTTCTTGATTTTCTTCCCAATCGTGGTAGGCAGCGTAGAGCTGACTTTTATTCCACTGGTAGAGTTTCGCAACTTCCTTTATGGCTTGATTTTTCTTCATTCCTTGCTGGATACGAGATTGGATTTCTGAAAACAAGTCCTCCTCGTCCTTTTCCTCCACATCCTGACTGGCACCTTCAACGATGAGAAGGCATTCCCCCTTGAGTGGCGTTTCAGCAATACTTTCTAGTAACTCTGAAATCTTTCCTCGTTGGTATTCTTCATAGATTTTGGTCAATTCCCTGACCAAGACTACCGAGCGGTCACCGTAGACTTCTAGCATATTTCCCAATGTATCCGCTACACGATGGGGCGATTCGTAGAAAATCTGAGTTTCTGGGTAATCTTTTTTTGAGTCGAAAAATTGCTTTTGCTGGCCTGATTTTCTCGGTAAGAAACCGTAAAAGATATGTGGCTGTGGCGCTAAACCACTGGCAATCAAGGCAGAAATCCCTGCAGAGGCACCCGGAACTGTGACAACTGCAATCTCTTCCTCAATAGCTTCCTTGACCAAATCATGACCAGGGTCCGAGATGCTAGGCAGACCCGCATCAGAAACCTGAGCAATACTTTGCCCCGCCTTCAATAAACCAATCAAATCAGGAATTTTTTCCTTGGCATTGTGCTCATGAAAACTAATCTGCTTAGTAGAAATGTCAAAATGCTTGAGTAAGAGACCAGTATTTCGCGTGTCCTCAGCTGCAATCCAGTCCACCTCTTTCAAAGTCTGGATAGCACGAAAGGTCATATCGTCTAGATTGCCAATCGGCGTTGCTACTAGGTAAAGCTTGCCATAGGGAGATTGTCCCTTAAAACTTTTTTGAATCTGCATGCTTACTCCCTATATAACAACTCATCACAGAACATGCATTCCTCGTCCTGCTCTCGACGTTGTCCATAAAAATCATTACATACGTGAAACCCATCTTTATAGATTCGGCGGACGCTTTCACGAACATGCTTGGCCTTAACGGGTGTATCTGCTTCCACCTCGCCTAAGCGTTCGCGCAATTTACTATTTTCCAAACGAAGAGCTGTATTTTCCTCTACCAGACTCTTGAGATTTTTCTTGATGGCTTCCACATCGGCCAAGGTCACCAGTAACTGTTGGGAAAAATCGTCTAGTGCATCAAATAATTCTTTTTTGTCCATAAACCAGCCCTTTCCTTTCTTTATCCTTCATTGAGTTTATATTTCTTTCAAGACCAGATATTCCATGGCATTCTGAAAGCTAACATTGGCTTGCCACATTTTTCTAGCTTCTAGCAAATCTTGTAAAATCTGTCGAATCCTTGCTTGCAAGAGGTCCTGTCCACAGAGCACTTCGAGGATTCTCAAGACCTGATCCTGTTTTTCCTTGTCATCTGCCAAGCTGGCTAATTTAGCAACCTGAAGATAACTTTCTTTTTTCTTGGCCAATAACCAAGTCAGCAGGCGCTCACTTTCATCCACCAAGGTCCAAAAACTTCCCTGATTAGCCAGTTTTTCTGCTTCAGCTCGTGATTGACAAAACTGGGCTAAAAGAGTCGCTTTTTTCTTGACTAGTCCCATTTGTTCAAAGAGCAAGATGAGTTTTTCTTCCTGCTTTTTAAAGTGAAAAATCTGGGTCCGACTCCGGATAGTCGGCAACATCTTTTCCTCATCACTAGTTAAGAAGAAAATGTAAACTTCACTCTGAGGTTCTTCGATGACCTTGAGCAGAGAGTTAGCTGCGTTGGGATGCATTTTCTCCGCCTGCTCAATAATAAAGACCTGCTGCTGACTTTCAATCCCTGCTTGGGAAAACTGACCCACTAATTCTCGAATCCGTTCTGTCTTGATGATCTGATTGACTGGCTTAATCAAGGTAACATCGGGAAATTCTTCCTGTTCAATCAGCTTACAGTTTCGGCATTTCTCACATGGTAAAACGCCTACTTTATCCGTACAAAAGAGGCTCTTAGCCAAAAACTGCGCCATTTCCAAGCTTCCAAAGAAACCTGAAAAAAGATAGGCGTGATTGAGCTGGTCTTGTTCTAGGATACGGACAAAACGGTCAAACTGGTTTGGCTGCCAAGCTTTTAGTTGTTCTTGTTTCATTTATCCAAGCCCATTCTGTCAAACAAGACAGCCTTGGTCGTTTCCACAACTTGCTCCAAAGGAAGACTCGCATCAATCTTAACAATGCGATTTCCTTCTTTGTCCAGAAGAGAAAGGTAACCTTGACGAACTTTCTTGTGCAAGTCTAAACCTTCCATGTCCAAACGATTGACCTCGCGGTCACTATTAGCAGCAATGCGAGCCAGTCCTTCTTCCACCTCAATGTCAAAATAGAGGGTCAAATCGGGTTTAAGGCCATCTGTCGCAAAGTGATTGAGCCAATCAATGGCAGCAATATCCAAGCCACGGCCAAATCCCTGATAAGCAACAGAACTATCGATGAAGCGGTCCATAATGACCAACTTGCCAGCTTCAAGTGCTGGAAGAACTTTTTCTACCAAATGCTGTCTGCGACTGGCGATATAGAGAAGAAGCTCTGTTTTAGGATCCATCTGCGTATGACTTGGATCCAAAATCACTTCCCTAATCTTCTCCCCGATCAAGACTCCGCCAGGTTCACGGGTCGTCAACACTTCTACTCCTTTTTCCTCTAAAATTGGGAGTAGAGCCTCTAAAACACTGGTCTTTCCTGCTCCCTCTGGTCCCTCAAAAGAGACTAAAAATCCTTTTGACATGTCTAACTCATTTCTTTTTTACTATCTTCTATTCTATCAAAAAAATAGATTTTTGTGACAATCTTTTTGCGTCTTCTCCATTCAATCGACCATAAAAGAGGCTGGTAGTCATCCAACCTCTTATTTACCTAGTTCTTGTGTTCGTTTGTAGGATTGCTGAACTGCGTCCATGACTGTGCCTCTAAAGGCATGTTCTTCCAGACTTGCTACACCAGCGATAGTCGAACCACCTGGGCTGCAAACTTGGTCTTTCAAAACTCCAGGATGTTGCTGACTTTCGAGGACCATTTGTCCAGCGCCGACTACTGTTTGGGCTGCCATTTTCAAGGCCCTTTCTCGGGGCAATCCTGATTGAACACCCGCATCTGCCAAAGCCTCGATAAAGAGGTAGACAAAAGCTGGTCCACAACCTGCAAGACCTGTCGCCGCGTCAATTAAGTCATCCCCAAGCTCAACCAATAGACCCGCATTGGATAAAAGCTGACAAAAGAGTTCACCGTCCTCAGCAAGACAGTTTGCTGACATGGCATAACTAATCACCCCTTGACCAATAGCCACTGGAGTATTGGGCATGATGCGAATAATTCGGTGGTGACTTGGAAGTAGTCTAGCCAGTTTTTCCAAGGTCAATCCAGCCGCCATGGAAATCAAAAGAAGGCTCTCTCGTTTTTCAAGGATGGTCTGGTATTGAGAAAGCAAGTCTGAGAACTGAGCAGGCTTAACTCCTAGAAAAATCACATCTGCTTCTGCGAAGATTTCGTCATTGCTGGAAGCCTGACCACCAAAGTTGGCAATGAAAGCATCTACTTTTGCTTGACTACGATTGGCAAGGAGAATCTGAGCACCCGCCTTGGTCTGCAAAACAGCCTTGGCCAAACTAGCTCCCATATTCCCCAAACCGATAAATCCGATCTTCATCTCTTACTCCCTTATCTGTCCGTCACCAGTAACCACATACTTGTAGCTAGTCAATTCTTTTAAACCCATTGGACCACGCGCGTGCAGTTTTTGAGTAGAAATCCCCATTTCACAACCCAGACCAAATTGGCCACCATCGGTGAAACGAGTTGAGGCATTAACATAAACTGCTGCTGAATCTACTTGATCTGTAAAGTAGGCTGCAGCTTCAGCATTTTCCGTCACAATGGCATCCGAATGATGGGTACTGTGGGCTTCGATATGCGCAACCGCTTCTTCTAGACTGCTCACAACCTTAATAGCTAGGACATAGTCTAAAAACTCGGTGTCAAAGTCTTGTGCCTCAGCTAATCGACCTGAAAGAAACTGACTTGCTTTCTCATCCAAGCGGAATTGAATTGGTTCCAGTCCAGCTTCTTTTCGATCTGCAACTAGCACTTTCTCCAAGCGAGGAAGGAAATCCGCTGCCTTGTCTTCATGAACCAGCAAAACCTCCATAGCATTGCAGACAGAAGGACGACTGGTTTTAGCATTGTTGATGATAGACAGAGCCTTGTCTTCATCGGCATCCTTGTCCACATAGACATGGGCAATTCCAGTTCCTGTCTCGATAACAGGTACGATAGCATTTTCAACCACGGCATTGATCAAGCCAGCTCCTCCACGAGGAATGAGGAGGTCTAGATAGCCCTTGGCCTTCATCATAGCATAGCTACTTTCTCGGCTGGTGTCTTCCACCAGTTGAATCACATTTGGATGAATGGCAGTTGTCTCCAAACCCTTCTTCAAGGCTGTGACAATAGCATGAGCAGTTTGGTAGGCGTCCTTACCACTACGAAGAACGACCGCATTGCCACTTTTAAGAGCCAAAGCAGCCGCGTCAGACGTCACATTTGGACGGCTTTCATAGATAATCCCAATAACCCCCATGGCTACACGCTTCTTAGTAATAACCAAGCCATTTTCAAGCTGACTTGTTTCTAGGACTTCACCAATAGGATCTGGTAAAGCAACCACTTCACGAATCCCTCTTGCCATCGCTTCTATACGTCCCTCATCCAAATAAAGACGGTCTAGCATAACATCTGAGATTTTCCCCTTGGCCGCTGCCATATCGAGGGCATTGGCCGCTAAAATCTCCTCAGTAGCTGCCAATAATTGATCAGCCATGGCTAGCAAGGCTTGGTTTTTCACTGCTTCACTAGCAGTATTGATTGATTTCTTAACAGCCTGTACCTGTTCAAATTGTTCTTGTGTACTTACCATCGTTCACCTCTAAAATTCTGTAAAGAGCAGCTGGATTTCAGGAGTGATGGAAATCCAGTCATCACGGTGAATCAAGACTCCCTTAGCTTTTTGAGAACGGAGCATATCTTCTAGGGCTGAGACACCAAATTGGACACGTCCCTTTCCAAGAGATTGACCTGTTTCTTTATCTGCTACTGTGACAATATCGTGGTAAGAGAAATTTCCTTCCACTTCTACCACGCCTGATAAAAGGAGACTTTTCCCGTTTTTTGAAAGTGCCTCTGCAGCTCCACCATCTACCCAAATCGTTCCCTGACTTTGAGCATAGAAGGCCAGCCATTGTTTCTGGGTACGAAGTCCCTTCTCTTGCGCAACAAAGTAGGATCCATCCTTAGTCTCCTCCGCTGCCTCAATCAAGGCATCTGATTTCATAGAGGAGCAAATATAGACTGGCACTCCTGACTCCGTCGCAATAGTTGCAGCTTTGATTTTTGTCAGCATACCCCCAGTACCATTAGACGAACCTGCTCCACCAGCCATATCAATAATCTCACGATTGATAGTCTCGATTTTCTCCAAACGTTTGGCTGTTGGATCTGAGTTGGGATTTCCAGTATAGAGACCGTCCACATCAGTCAAGAGAACTAAAAGGTCCGCTTGGACCATAGCCGCTACCTGGGCACTTAGAGTGTCATTGTCCCCAACCTTGAGCTCATCAATAACGACACTGTCATTTTCATTGATGATGGGAATTGCACCACGATGAAGCAATACAGACAAGGCCTGATGGGCGTTCTTATAACGACGTTTATCTACAAAATCATCCTGTGTCAGCAAGATTTGTGCAGAAACGATCTGGCGCATGAGGAGGTTGGTTGTGTATTCCTCCAGCAAAAGTCCCTGACCAACTGCAGCCGAAGCTTGTTTATCTGCAATCTTGGTCGGACGTTTTTTAAAACCCAAAGCTCCAAATCCAGCGGCAACTGCCCCAGATGACACTAAAATCAACTCATGTCCAGCCTCATGCAGCATAGCCAATTGCTGGGTAATTGCCTTTACTTTACTCCTTGATAAACTCCCGTCTTCATTTGTTAAGGAGGAGGTCCCCACCTTAAAGACGATTCGTTTGTACTTCATATTCTCACTCCGATTCTTCATATTTATCCATTATAACATGAATACTTTAAAATAGAAAAGACTTGAAATAAAAAAGGTTGAGACAAGGCATCTCAACTCTTTTATCTATTCTCAGTTTTACGCAATCTTTCCAGCGTTTCTTTAAAAATCTCTGGAATATCTGCTGTGAACTCCAAGGTTTCACCTGTTCTCGGATGGGTAAAACCTAGAGTCTTAGCATGGAGAAACTGTCCATGTCCTTTCAAAGTCTTACGAGGACCATAGACTTCATCACCAGCGACTGGATGGCCAATATAAGCCATATGAACACGGATTTGGTGGGTACGTCCTGTTTCCAGTTGCAACTCTAGCAAACTATAATCTCCAAAGCGTTCTAAGACGTGAAAACGAGTCACTGCTGGCTTCCCTTTAGCAGTCACTGCCTGTTTTTTACGGTCTTTTTCGCTTCGTCCAATCGGTGCTTCAATGACACCACGATCATTGGGAAGATTGCCATGAACAATCGCCCAGTATTTACGGAGAGACTTTTTATCCTTGAGTTCTTGAGCGAGTGCCAAGTGGGCCTCATCATTCTTAGCAATCATGAGGAGACCAGATGTGTCCTTGTCAATGCGGTGAACGATACCCGGTCGGAGAACCCCATTGATACCTGACAAGTCTTTGATATGGTACATGAGGGCATTGACCAAGGTTCCACTAGTATGACCAGCACTTGGATGAACAACCATCCCTTGAGGTTTGTTAACAACGGCTACATCCTCATCTTGGTAGATGATCTCGAGTGGCAGATTCTCAGCCACATACTCTAAAACCTCTGGTTCTGGCACATGGTAGGTGACGATATCCCCCTCTTGGACAGTGTATTTGGCTTTCTTGGCTTGCCCATTCACCAAAACTTGTCCAGCCTTGATTTGTTCATTCGCGAGACTGCGTGATAATTCTGTCAGGTCCGACAGAGCCTTGTCTAGACGTTTCCCACCAGTTTCAATTTTTATTTCCATTTACTTCCTCTTTAAGCATTGCAATCAATAAAACAATCACACCAACTGTCAAATAGCTGTCAGCAACATTGAAAATCGCAAAGTTGATAAAGTCTAGGTGAAACATATCCACCACAAAACCTTGACTCATTCTGTCGATAAAGTTGCCCAGACCTCCCGCGATGATCAAAGTCAGTCCGAAAACTAGCCAGAGAGAATCCTCCATGTGTTTATGTAGATACCAAATGGCACCTGCCATGACGACCAGTGTAATAACAGCAAATAACCACTGCTGGTCTTGCAGCATGGAGAAGGCTGCCCCTCTATTTTGCAGGTAGGTCAAGCTAACGAGATTGGGGATCCATGAACGCACTTCACCCAGTGGAATCTGCTGGACAACATAGGCTTTAACCCACTGATCCAGCCCAATCAAAAGCAGTACAATGATAGCTACTATTCCTCTTTTTTTCATGATTTCCTCTTTTGATCAAAATATTCTTGCATGACTTCTACGAAAAGAGTTCCAGCTTGGCTAAGCTCCACTTCCTCACGTTTGACGTATACCATGCGGTTATCTAGATTATCCTTGAGACGAATGACTGTGATGCCATTGACACTGTCACTATCTAAAAATCCAGATCCTGTCGCATAGGCATCCGTCCGCTCCAAAATACCATTCAAAGTAGCGCGATCGGTCACATTGAACATCTGGGAGCTCGCGCTGGTGTCGACAAAGTTTTCTGAATAGTAAAGGTACTCATCCTTTTCCTGAGTAAACCGAACCGTTGGCAGATCCGCTAGGTCCTCCATGACCAATTCCTCTTTCTGTGCTAAAGGATGCCCTTCACGAAGATAAATGTGAGTCTGGAAAGGAATTAGTTCAATAACTTCTAAACCAAGCTTTTCAACCCGTTGCATGATGCCCTTTTTATTTTGGTTGTTGAGGTAGATAATCCCAATCTCACTATGTCCTTGAGCTACTTCGTCTAAGATTTGAACTGTAGTAGACTCAAAAATACGAAAGTTCTTATAATCAGGATAACGCTCTGAAAAGGCCGTAATCGTTGGTGGCAAGAAGTCATAGTGCTGACTGGCAATGGAAAATTCATCCTTTTCTTCCTCAGGATTGGCATACTGATTTTGAAAAACATCGAAGCCTTTGACCAATTCTTGCGCTTTCTCATAAAATTCCATACCACGACGGGTCAAAAACGTTCCCGAACTCGTCCGACGGAAAATCTTAAAACCAAGCTCTTTTTCCAAATCGCGAACAGAAATAGACAGACTCGGCTGACTAACATACATCTTTTCAGCAGCTTCACGGAAAGTACCACTATTGGCAATGGCCACAACATAGCGTAATTGTTGAATGTTCATCTTTTACCCCCAACTTCTCTATCTGTTCATTATACCATATTTTAGAAGTTTTCCACCTAGGAAAAATAATGTCGCTCACAAAATTCATCTACACTAGTAACAAAGAATTATGGGTATCAAAACAAAAAAATAGGCTCTCCGAAAACTCGGAAAGCCTTATTTTATGCTACTTGTAGCTTCCTCGCCTTTTCATTTCAAGGCTCGGGATAAAAAGGTTCACGGGACCTTTTTATTTAGCGATTGGGTAAACAGAAACCTGCTTTTTATCGCGTCCTTTACGTTCAAAGCGTACTACGCCTTCAACTTTAGCGAATAAAGTATCGTCTCCACCACGTCCAACGTTTACACCTGGATAGATGTGTGTACCACGTTGACGATAAAGGATTGATCCACCTGTTACAGTTTGTCCGTCAGCTGCTTTAGCTCCAAGACGTTTCGCTTGTGAATCACGTCCGTTTGATGTAGAACCTCCACCTTTTTTGTGGGCGAAAAGTTGCAAGTTGTTAAGAGTCATTTTTAACATAATGTTTTCCTCCGTGTTAGTTTTCTGTGATAACTCTGGTTTGGACGAACTCAGAAGAGTTCTCCGATAAGTTTGCCATACCTAAGAAAAATGATTCGAAGAATAACTGGGTCATTTCTCTCTGGTGTGAAGGAAGATCCGCTGGTATTTCAACCTTTAGATAGCCACCTTCATCTTCGTTTAATTCTAAGATTGGTTCATAGCCTGCAAATTTCTCAATGGAATTGATAAAGTTAATGGCAAGCGTAGAAACCGATGCACACACGACATCTAAGCCGTATTCGCCACTTTCGGCGTGTCCAGTAATTTCCGCACTCCTCAGCTCGCCATCTTCGGCTCTCTCAAAGACTGCTTGTATCATGTGTTCTCCTTAAAATTAAGCGTTGATCGCGTTGATGACAACTTTTGTATATGGTTGACGGTGACCTTGTTTACGGTGGCTACCTTTTTTAGGTTTGTACTTATAAGTAACAACTTTCTTTTGTTTTCCTTGTTTTTCAACAGTTCCAACTACAGTAGCTCCAGCAACAAGTGGAGTTCCGACAACAGTGTTTTCACCACCAACAAGAACAACTTCGTTAAAAGTAACTTCTTGACCAGCTTCAACGTTCAATTTTTCAACGTAAACTGCTTGACCAACTTCAACTTTAACTTGTTTTCCGCCAGTTTTGATAATTGCGTATGTGCTCATTATGCACCTCCTATGATTTTTAGGGTTTCCCCGTATTTTTGTGAAGACTCGCCTAGCATCGTGGGACGAACCACTTTATACTCACTATGTGAGCAACGATGTTCGTGCGGTTGCACAGGATTGTGCATAGTCAACTCTTCAAGTATAGCATATCTTCTTTTTTCTTACAAGCGAAATCAATCAAATTTAAGCTTTTTCTTTCCCTTTTTTTCTCCAAGAAGCAAAAAGCATACTGAAGTAAAAGATACTCATCATAAGAGGAACACCTAGAATTGTCTTCTCCTGATAATAAATCGTCAAATAAGCTGAAAAAACAACTCCGAAGACAAAACTGCTAAGCAAGCTAACAAAAATCAAGCCCTCTCGTAGGAAAGGCGTATGCTTGGTCCGGAAATAATCTCCAAAAGCCAACATGGTTCGTTTAATATTCCCTGTCATAAAGGCATTATTATAGGCAATCCCCGACACTTCTCCAAAGGCTGTTGTCACCAAGCCCATACAGAAGGCCAACGGTGGAACGAGGTAGATATTGTCAACTGACAAGGGAACAAAGCCAATGATTATGGATAAGACTGCAAGTGGAATCAAGGACAAAATCGGCTTTTTAACAATTCGTAGTTTTTCCTTATACAATGTCAGAAAAAAGACACCCATCATAAAGAAAAGCAAGGTCATTACTTTAGCACTGGCATCCGATACATTTTGTTGAATGAGTCCTACAGAAAGAAAAACGACATTCCCAGTCTGTCCAGCGACAAGGGTGTTCCCTCGCACGATAAAGGTATAAGCATCGACATACCCTGCGCAAAAAGTCAAAAAAAGCGCTAGTCTCTTAGACTGACGTGATATTTTTCTTATTGGTAATAATCTCATTTCCTCCCCCTTCTCATTTCATCTACTTATCTAAATATTGTACCACTTTCTCCAAGAAATGCGTAGTCCATTTGAAATTTTTTACCATCTGTTGGATAGTCATTCTTTTCTATGATATAATGAAGGAAGGATTTGAAGTCGGAAAAGGAGTATCTATGCTTAAACTAGGTGTCATCGGAACAAGCGCTATCAGCCATCATTTCATAGAGACAGCCCATGCCAGTGGCCAATACCAGTTGGTTGCTGTCTACTCTAGAAAACTAGAAACTGCCGCAACCTTTGCTTCTCGCTATGAAAATATCCAACTCTTTGATCAATTAGAAGACTTCTTTAAGTCTTCCTTTGATGTAGTCTATATCGCCAGTCCAAACTCCTTGCATTTTGTTCAAGCAAAGACTGCCTTGTCTGCTGGCAAGCACGTCATTCTTGAAAAGCCAGCTGTCACTCAGCCACAAGAATGGCTGAATTTGAGACAGACAGCTGAGAAAAATCACTGTTTTATCTTTGAGGCAGCTCGTAATTACCACGAGGAAGCCTTTACCACTATCAAGAATTTTTTGGCAGACAAGCAAATTTGGGGAGCAGATTTCAACTATGCCAAGTATTCTTCCAAGATGCCGAACTTGTTGGCTGGGGAGACGCCAAATGTCTTTTCAGACCGTTTTGCTGGTGGAGCCCTTATGGATTTGGGGATTTATCCTCTCTACGCTGCCGTTCGCCTCTTTGGAAAAGCTCAAGACGCGATTTATCAAGCTCAACAGCTTGACAATAGCATTGACCTAAATGGAGACGGTATCCTCTTCTACCCTAACTTTCAAGTTCATATCAAAGCTGGGAAAAATATCACTTCCAATCTTCCTTGTGAGATTTACACAGCAGATGGAACCTTGACCCTCAACACGATTGAGCATGTCCGCTCAGCTATTTTTACTAACCACCAAGGAAATCAAGTTCAGCTTCCTATCCAACAGGTTCCTCATACGATGACTGAGGAAGTCGCTGCATTCGCACAGATGATTCAGCAACCAGACCAGACGCTTTACCAGAACTGGCTGGATGATGCAGGCTCTGTTCATGATTTACTCTATACCATGCGCCAGACTGCTGGCATTAGATTTGAGGCAGAAAAATGAAAACCAAACTACCTACTGAATGGCAAGAACTGAGCGACCAACTCGGTTTCCAAGACTTCACCCCCATTCAAACTCAACTATTTGAGCCCCTTCTTGCTGGAGAAAACCTCCTGGGAGTAAGCCCAACAGGAACTGGTAAGACCCTCGCTTACCTCCTACCAAGCCTTCTCAGACTACAAAAGAAAAAAGCCCAACAGCTCTTGATTCTAGCACCAAATACAGAACTAGCTGGACAGATTTTTGACGTGTGTAAAACGTGGGCAGAAGCCATCGGTTTGACTGCTCAGCTCTTCTTATCAGGTTCCAGTCAAAAACGCCAGATTGAACGTCTTAAAAAAGGACCAGAAATTCTGATTGGTACACCTGGCCGTATCTTTGAGTTGATTAAATTGAAAAAAATCAAGATGATGAATGTGGAAACCATCATCCTGGATGAATTTGACCAATTGCTCGATGATTCTCAGATTCACTTTGTCGAGAAAATCACTCACTACGCACCTCGTGACCACCAACTCGTCTACATGAGTGCGACGACCAAGTTTGACCAAGAGAAGATTGCACCAAACACGCGCACCATTGATCTCTCAGATCAAAAACTGGACAACATCCAACACTTCTACATGCAGGTAGACCAACGTCACCGAGTAGACATGCTACGAAAGCTGGCTCATGTTGAGGATTTCCGCGGACTAGTTTTCTTTAATAGCCTATCAGATCTTGGAAGTGCAGAAGAAAAATTACAGTATCGTGATGTCTTGGCTGTCTCCCTCGCTAGTGATGTCAATGTTAAATTTCGAAAAGTCATATTAGAAAAATTTAAGAACAAACAGCTAACCCTGCTCCTTGCAACTGACCTTTTGGCACGTGGAATTGATATCGATAGTCTAGAATGTGTCGTAAACTTCGACGTCCCTAGAGATATGGAAACCTATACCCACCGTGCTGGCCGTACAGGTCGCATGGGCAAAGAGGGCTATGTTATCACTCTCGTAACCCATCCTGAAGAACTGAAAAAACTCAAGAAATTCGCAAGTGTTCGTGAAATTGTCCTAAAAAATCAAGAACTCTATATCAAATAAGGTTGGCATTCGCCAACCTTTTTCTTATCCCCAAGTAATTTCTAATTGATAGCTGGCAAAGGGGTGTCCCTCTTGGTTTTGCAGTTGATAGGCGAGTTCAATCTTTTGCCCATCCAGTTGATAACGATTCGTTTGAATGATAAATTCCTGCATCCCCATTGGAGTCGGAATATAGGCTAAACTATCACTATCCTTTAGAAATCTCATAATAGTCTTCGGATTGGAAAAACGGGTCATCACCAGTTCTTGACCATGAAACTTGAGAACCACTTTTTCTTTTTCCTCATTATAAAAAAGCAGATAGCTATAATCCCCTTTTTCACACACTTCCACGTCATAAAGCTGGTCAATCACTTCCAACTGTTCATCAAACTGAATCGTATTTCGCATCCGAATCTTCACATCAAATCCTCTTTCTTGTCTCTTGTCCTACTATTTTACCAAAAAGAGCAGGATTTTGCTATAATGGTCATATGAATGAAAAAGTATTCCGTGACCCAGTTCACAACTACATCCATGTAAACAATCAGGTCATCTATGACTTGATCAATACAAAAGAATTTCAACGTCTTCGCCGTATCAAACAACTAGGGACTTCCAGCTATACTTTCCATGGTGGGGAGCACAGTCGCTTTTCCCACTGTTTGGGGGTCTATGAGATTGCACGACGCATCACAGAGATTTTTGAAGAAAAATATCCTGAAGAATGGGACCCTGCTGAGTCTCTCTTGACTATGACCGCTGCACTCCTTCATGACCTCGGGCATGGTGCCTACTCTCATACTTTTGAAAATCTCTTTGATACAGATCATGAGGCCATTACCCAGGAAATCATCCAAAGTCCTGAGACAGAGATTCACCAAGTCCTGCTACAAGTAGCGCCCGATTTTCCGGAAAAGGTAGCCAGTGTCATTGACCATACCTACCCTAACAAACAGGTCGTACAGCTCATTTCTAGTCAGATTGATGCAGACCGCATGGACTATCTCTTGCGCGACTCCTATTTTACAGGAGCATCTTATGGGGAATTTGACCTGACTCGCATCCTTCGAGTCATTCGTCCAGTCGAAAATGGTATCGCCTTTCAGCGCAATGGCATGCACGCCATCGAAGACTATGTTCTCAGTCGCTACCAGATGTATATGCAGGTTTATTTCCACCCAGCAACACGGGCCATGGAGGTTCTCCTACAAAATCTCCTCAAACGCGCCAAGGAACTCTATCCTGAAGACAAGGACTTCTTTGCACGCACTTCTCCACATTTGCTACCTTTTTTTGAAAAGAAAGTTACTCTATCTGACTATCTGGCACTTGATGACGGCGTGATGAATACCTACTTCCAACTCTGGATGACCAGTCCTGACAAGATACTAGCCGACTTGTCACAACGTTTTGTCAACCGCAAGGTCTTTAAATCCATTACTTTTTCAGAAAAAGACCAAGACCAACTCGCAACCATGAGACAGCTGGTTGAAGAAATCGGCTTTGATCCAGACTACTATACTGCTATTCATAAGAACTTTGACCTCCCTTATGATATCTATCGTCCCGAATCTGAAAATCCACGGACACAGATTGAGATTCTACAGAAAAATGGTGAACTGGCAGAACTCTCTAGCCTGTCTCCTATCGTCCAATCTCTTGCTGGCAGCCGCCACGGAGACAATCGTTTCTATTTTCCAAAAGAAATGTTGGACCAAAACAGCATCTTCGCAAGCGTTACCCAGCAATTTTTACACTTGATTGAGAACGATCATTTTACCCCAAATAAGAACGAATAGAGGAAATTTATGAGTATTAAACTAATCGCCGTCGATATCGATGGTACCCTGGTTAACAGTAAAAAGGAAATCACTCCGGAAGTCTTTTCTGCCATCCAAGATGCCAAAGAAGCTGGTGTCAAAGTCGTAATTGCAACGGGTCGTCCTATCGCAGGTGTTGCCAAACTTCTGGACGACTTGCAATTGAGAGACGAGGGTGACTATGTCGTAACCTTCAATGGTGCCCTTGTTCAAGAAACTGCTACTGCCCATGAGATTATCAGCGAATCCTTGACCTATGAGGATTATCTGGATATGGAATTTCTCAGTCGCAAGCTCGGTGTCCACATGCACGCTATTACCAAGGACGGTATCTATACTGCCAATCGCAATATCGGAAAGTACACGGTGCACGAATCAACCCTCGTCAGCATGCCCATCTTCTACCGCACCCCTGAAGAAATGGCTGACAAGGAAATCGTCAAGTGTATGTTTATCGATGAACCGGAAATTCTCGATGCTGCGATTGAAAAGATACCAGCAGAATTTTACGAGCGCTACTCCATCAACAAATCTGCTCCTTTCTACCTCGAACTCCTTAAAAAGAATATAGACAAGGGTTCAGCTATTACCCATCTAGCTGAAAAACTCGGATTGACCAAAGATGAAACCATGGCGATCGGTGACGAAGAGAATGACCGCGCCATGCTGGAAGTCGTTGGCAACCCCGTTGTCATGGAAAATGGAAATCCAGAACTCAAAAAAATCGCCAAATACATCACCAAAACAAACGACGAATCCGGCGTCGCCCATGCTATCCGTACGTGGGTACTGTAAAACTATCATTTTTCAATAAGAATTGATTAGCAATAAAATCCAATGAATTTTTTTAGCAAACTATTTAATTTAAAACAAAATAATCATACTAGAGATACAAATTCTGATTGTAACAATTTTTACCTAAACAAATTAGAGTGTGGCCTTACTCCTGGGCAACTCATACTCATAGATTGGACTCAAAAAACAGGGAGAAATTATAATTTCCCAAGATATTTTAAATACTCTCTTCAAATTGACCCTGAATCTACACACAATCAATTATACAAATTAGGATACTTCACTAAAAATAAGACTTTATCATATCTTAAAGTAGTAGAATTAAAAACTATATTATCTAAACATAATTTACCTACTTCTGGAAAAAAAGCAGAATTAATTACAAGAATAATTAATAATGTTAACGTTGAAAAATTAGATATTCCGTTCGAATTTAAACTAACAAAAGAAGCACAAAATCTTATTATCGAATATAATGACTATATCAAAGCATACTATGATAAAGACATAACTATGGAAGATTATTGTAAAGAAAAAAACAATATCTCTTTTAGAGCAAGTTTTGGTGATGTAAAATGGAGTCTCTTAAATAAACAAGCTCATAGGAATACTATATCAGGAGATTTTGGATGCTTATCTAACACACGAAATGCTCAGGGAAGACATTTGGAACAAGAAGGTAATATTAAACATTCTTTAATATATTACATAGAATCTTTGATAATTACTATTTCAGGATTAGAAAACAATTTTTCAGCCACTGATTATCCAGTATATTATCCCGATTTGATATCTGACTACTCACTAAAACATATTCAAACATTAATAGAATCAATATCTGATGACGATTATGATTTTGCCTTTGATGAGGCATTATTTCTCTTCTCAATTTTGAATGCAAATCATTTTTTATCTAAGGAAGATATTGACTATTTAAGATTTAATTTACTATGTTCCACTGCTGAAGAAATTAATAACTACTTAAAGAAATATGAATGTTATAGTTCTTTAAATAACTTAGAACTTGACGATTTTGAATAAATTGATTATACAAACATTTATATACTTGATACAGTCTCAATTTTATCAGAAGATTACCCAAATTTTTCAATAATAAAACGCATAATATTATGGAGATAAATCCCCTATATTATGCGTTTTTTGAATTTAAAGACCTTTTACGCAGCCTATGTGATGTCTAATTAATGCCCCCTGCAGCTTACAAATAGCCAAAATTTTATTAAAGTAATTTTTTATTATACTGTATAAAGTGGTTTTGACTCTAAGCTAGCTTTAAAATAATATGTTAGACTTAAAAAATTATTTATAATGACCAACTTGTTCCACCGTTACAGAAAGATTCACTGGTACTTTCTCTGTAACATCTTTTATTGCACCTTTTAAAGAAAAAGGTGTTAATTGATCTAATGAAGTTATATTCTCAACAATTTTATCAGTTTCTACTAAAAAATGTTTTATCATATACATATCTAAACTATCCAAAACAGATTCATTATAACCTTCTTTATACTCAAATTCGTAAAATAAATCTAAATGAAGATTACGTAATAAGATAGCTTCGTGTTTACCTTCTACTAAAACATCTAATAATAGAACTCTTTTTAATATATTCTCCTTACTAAAACCTATTTTTATAGAAAGATTAACTTCTTGGCTCTCTGAAATTGTCTCACCAGATTTATACTCGTCTAGCTCAAATGTATTATACTCTAATGTATTAATTTTACAACCATTATCTATTACTATATATTTCATCTTTAAGTTCCCAATGTATATCTAGAGCTTCTATCTGTTTCTTCACTTCCACATTTTTATTAATCGTAAAAGTGAGACTATTATTAAAGTTATTGTATTCTTTTAAACGTTTACAACGACTTTTAATGTTATTTTTATAATATTGCGTACAATCATCATTCAAATTTAAATGTAAATCAATTGAAGGAATTTTATTTGAAATTTTCGAAAAATCATTAATTTCCACTTTTGGAAAAATTTTATTAGCAATTTTTCCAATGCTGTAATTATTAGATTTCAAAAAGAAATTATGAATTGAAATTTCACCATCTATTACTTTGTATAGATTAGTAAGGTTAGGTTCAGTAATTAAAATTTCTTTTATATCTACCAAATGATCATTTTTCAACAAAGTCCTATCTTGCATGACATAAATCGTGTAAATCTTATCCAAGTGCGATACAATACCAAAGATCGGTTCATTTATTGCTAGTAAAGGCATTTTTATATCATTTTGCTCTACAATATTCATAATTTTATCAAAATTATTTATATCTCGATTTATCATATTATTTTTCCTCCACTCGTTTTTTATTCAAACGGAAATGGTCTAAATTCTTCACTCAATGATTTTAGTAAATTCACCATACTATCCTTATCATTGTTTCTCAATACGAAATTATAGTGAAACGTACTCGGTGTAGTATATTTTTTTTTAAAATCACGTTCCATCATTCCGAAGCCTTGATCTAAATCACCAACAAAATAATCGTCTATTCCATCAACAAACTTATCATTTATATTGTGTTTTATATAATCCATTTTTTCTTTTACTTCGCGAACACTCGAAGGGTCTTCTAATTTAATAAATGAGGTAGCAAATTGACCAATATTTTCATGAGTAACAATTTCTAATGGCGTAGGAGTAAATATAAAATCAAATTCTCCCTGAATATCCTTTGGAATTAAAGGAATTAGAATATCAGGTACTTTTCTTTTATTACCATTAATTATTTGTTTTACTATTGATTCTAGATTTGTTGGAAGGAAATACACCTCCTTATTTTTATTCAAATCTGGAACAAATCGTTGTGAATCTTTTTCTAATTCTGCAAGTTCCGATTCAAATGAATATGTATCATCCTTTTGAGTATCTTCATCATAGTTAAAATTTTTATATCGCAACCTGTCAAAATTTGATTTTGGACTAGCATATCTTACAAGAAGAACTTCAGATTCTTTTTGCAAGTCTATGTTACTCTTGTTTAATTCAACTTCTCCTTGATAGCCATTAAAGAAATATAATTCATCTTGGTTCTCTCTTTTTTTACAATATTTATCATAAAATTCTTGCATTTTCTCTTTACTCTAAAATTATTCAAAAATAATAATGTGTTTAATCATCCCCATATATTTCTTAAAATGGGTAATCAATTTTAGATATAGTCATTTCTAATTAAAACTATAAACTATATTATACCACACTATACTATTCTACCAAATATTAGTTATTATTTCAATTTTTATGATAGTCCTGCTGAACTTGACTTGACAATTGGGGGGTAATACATTTGTTATTATATGCTTTTGTTAATTATTACTTGTTTTAATTCAGGGGGATAGTAACGATTCTTCCCATTTTAACGCTCTCTATTCCATAACAATCAATTCATCTTGTTATGTATCTTAGTCCAGAAACATCCACACGAAATCTTTTTAAAATCTGTTTGAATTTTTGTACTTGCTTTCAGAGTTCATATTTCTGAACCTTATCATCATATGTAAATTCCATAATAAAAATAAGGACATTCTAATAAAGGAAGTCCTTATTTTTAAACTGATAGATATCAAAGTTCCTTTCCTGATCTACTTTGTTCTATATTCATAAAGTAAAAATATTATTGGTCAAATTTTGGTCACACTTTGGTCAAAAATTCCAAAAATACTAAACTATTTTAAAAAGCTAACTTGTGATGATTGCCTATAAACAAACATTTTGAATTTTCTTTGTCTTTCTTTACATTACTAAAAATGCCCCCTGCAGGAATCGAACCTGCAACTACTCCTTAGGAGGGAGTTGTTATATCCATTGAACTAAGGGAGCTAGAGAAAAACCCTGCTGGGTGAGCAGAGTTTTTAGTCGAATTAACGACGGATTTCTTTGATACGAGCTGCTTTACCTTGAAGAGCACGCAAGTAGTACAATTTCGCACGACGTACTTTACCGTAACGAACAACTTCGATCTTTTCAACACGTGGAGTGTGGATTGGGAAGATACGCTCAACACCTACACCGTTAGAGATTTTACGAACTGTGTAGTTTTCTGAGATGCCAGCACCTTTACGTGCGATAACAACACCTTCAAAAATCTGGATACGTTCACGGTTTCCTTCGACAACTTTCGCGTGTACACGAACAGTGTCACCAGGACGGAATGATGGGATATCTGTACGAAGTTGACCTTCAGTCAAGCTTTGGATTAATGGATTCATTTTATTCTCCTATCTTTGTCAATCTTGAGGAACCTTCCTCAGCGGATAAACTGTATTTTTGTGCGTCCATTACACACAAGATACAGTTTACCAAATTTCCACCTAAAAGTAAAGAAATTTATAGCAGAATTCCTAAAAAAATCGCTAGAAACCCGCCTATGTAAGTTAAGAGGAAATAGCTATAAAATAACTTCTTGTCACTTAACAGTCTTTGCAGCTCGTCATTCAAGGTTGAAAAGGTCGTCAACCCTCCACAAAAACCTGTCGCTAGGATGGCATAGATTTCCTTGGATTCCACATGATTGTAGAGTAGGCCGATCAAAAAACATCCTAGAAGATTGGCTATGAGAGTTCCCAATGGCAATTTAGAAGCTTGATTATAGCGGGAAAAGAAATAACGCACCAGGGCTCCAAGCCCGCAGGCGATTGCAAGATAAACGATTACCATTTCTTCCTCCCTAGAACATAAGCCAAGAGTAGACCTCCACCAATGCTCAAAAATAAGTAGATGCCTAAGCTAAGATAACGCCCGGTATCAAGCAGTTTTACTGCATCAAGCATTAGGCTAGAAAAGGTTGTCAGGCCACCACAAAATCCTGTCCCCAGCGCCAAAACCAAGCCTTTACTAGTTCCCTTATGGGCCAGATAGCCTTTTACCAGATAGATCAGGCAGAATATTCCCAGATAGTTGACAAGGAGGGTTCCCCAAGGAAAGTCAGGACTGGCTGGCAACTGACTAGATAGAAAATAGCGGACAAGTCCACCCAACATAGCAGCTAAAAAAATCCATAGCGGATAGAATTGTTCTTTTTTCATTTGATGTTTTGATCCTGATAGTCACGCGAACGTTTGAGAATATCTGAAAAAGTCGCAACAATGGTTTCTTGATAATTCTTATTGGTTACACGACTTCTTACCCTTTCAAAAATGACTTCTTCTCGCTTGCTATCTAAAATAGGTTTTCCTGAGGCTTTCTTATAGGCAACTACTCCCTCAACCAAATGCATCCGTTCTTCTAGGAGCTTGACGATTTGGTCGTCGATTTGATCAATTTCTTGCCGAATACTAGCTAAATCCATAGTGTCTCCTCCTTTATTTGAATTATTGTATCAAAAAGCCAGCAAATAGGCTAGTAAAATCTAGTTTAACTACTAAAAACTGCACTGACTCCTTCCAGTCAGTGCAGTTTGTTTCTTATCCTACTTTTGCAGCCAATTCTTCTGCGAATTGTTCCAAGCGTTCGATGTCTTCTTCTTCGGCAGAAAGGTCTACTTTAACGCACTCTGAACCTTTTTCAGCTCCTGTCGCTACAAATACACGATCAAAGTCATCAACAGCCTTACAGAATTCGTCGTAGAAGGTATCTCCTGAACCGACCACTCCGTAGATTTTGCCATTCAAGTTGAGATCAGCTAGGTCTTCGTAGAAGTCCATCATCTCATCTGGCAATTCTCCATCTCCGTAAGTGTAAGTCGCAACGATTGCGATATCCGCTTCCAAGAAGTCTGAAGCGTCAACAGTCGTACATTCATCAACATCGACATCCAAGCCCAAATCTCGCAATTTATCTGCTACAATATCTGCAATTTCTTCGGTATTACCGGTCATACTGGCAAATACAATTTTTGCTAATGCCATATCGTCCTCCTCAATTTATCTTTCTCCATTATATCATATCTTTTTCATTTTAAAAATAAAAATTCTTGTGCTACAATGAAATGAGAAAGAATTGAGGTTATTTATGGAAATTTGCCAGCAAATTTTAGAGAAAATTAAAGAATACGATACCATTATCATTCATCGTCATATGAAACCAGACCCTGATGCCTTGGGAAGTCAGGTAGGCTTGAAAGCCTTGCTCAATCACCATTTTCCTGAAAAGACCATCAAAGCAGTTGGTTTTAACGAACCAACTCTAATCTGGATGGCGGAAATGGATACTGTCCAAGACAGTGACTACCAAGGAGCTCTTGCTATTATTTGTGATACAGCGAATCGTCCTCGTATCGATGATAAACGCTACGAACAAGCTGCTTTCACCATCAAAATCGATCACCATCCCAATGATGATATTTATGGTGACCTATCTTGGGTGGATACAAGTTCAAGCAGTGCCAGTGAGATGATTGCATTATTTGCTCAAGAAAATCAGCTAGCTTTGTCTAGTGAAGCTGCACGACTTCTCTATGCAGGAATTGTCGGGGACACAGGGCGTTTTCTCTACCCTTCAACTAGTGCCCGTACCTTTAGAATAGCTGGCCAGCTCCGAGAAATTGATTTTGACTTTGCTGGACTGTCTCGTCAAATGGATACCATGAGCTTCAAGATTGCAAAATTGCAAGGGTATGTTTATGATCACTTAGAAGTTGATGAGAATGGGGCTGCACGCGTTCTGCTTACTCAAGACATCTTGGAAAAATATAAGGTTACGGATGCTGAAACAGCAGCGATTGTTGGGGCACCAGGTCGAATTGATACTGTTAAGGCTTGGGCTATCTTTGTTGAGCAAGCTGATGGTCACTTCCGTGTTCGAATGCGCAGCAAAATCACCCCTATCAATGAGATAGCCAAACGACACGACGGGGGAGGGCATCCATTAGCCAGTGGTGCCAATTCCTATAGTCTAGAAGAAAACGAACAAATATACCAAGAGCTGAAAGAGGTTCTACAGATTCACCAAGGCTAAGAAAGAATTTTCTTGGCCTTTTATATGCTAGATTCTTAAAATATACGGTTTCTTTGTACCTCAGTTTATGGTATAATAAATCAAACTGAATAAAAGGAGACTTAATAATGGAAAAAAATCGTTTGTATATTCTCATTTCTGCTGGAGTAGCCATTCTTGGTTCACTCTTGCCATGGGCTAGTTTAAATGCAGGTTCTTTTGGGTCCTATAGCGTGAATGGTTACCAAGGTGATGGTTGGTTTGTCATTATCGCGGCTATTGTGTCTATTGTTCTTGCTTGCTTGAATAATATGAATAAAGCAATGCCTAAAGGGTTCTCAATTGGTGTCATTGTTGCGGGTGCAATTGCAACTCTCGTCACACTAAATAGTCTCTTTAATGTAAATAAGTACATGTCTAACTTTGGTGGATATGGCATTTCAATCGGCTTTGGTTTGATTTTGGCTATTCTTGCTAGCATTGCACTAGTTGTAACTGGTCTCTTGGCAATGTCAGGTGGTAAAATTACAAAAGAGTCATTTACTGAATTAGCTGAGTCTGGTAAAGATTTTGCTCAAACTGTCGGACGTGTAACAAGCTCTACCGTTAAAACTGCGGTCGAAGAAATCAAAAAAGAATCTCAAGAACGTAAAAAAGAAGAAACTACTGCTGAAAAAACAGAGACAGCTAAAGAGGAAACCGAGCAAAAAGAAGAAGCTAAGGAACCAGCTAATGTGGAAGCTGAATCAACAGAAGAAAATGCAGAACCAGTAAAAGAAGAAACTACAGAATCTGAAACAAAAACAGAAGCTGAGCCAGTAGCCGAACCAACAGAAACAGAGGCTGAAGCTGAAACTGTAACAGAATCAACAGAAACAGAAACTACTGAATCTGAAAAAGAAGCTGAATCAGCGGCAGAAAAAACAGAACCAGTAAAAGAAACCGAAGTAAAAAATCAACAAGAAGAAAAAGCTCCAAATCAAGAGAACTAATCATTCTTCTACCCTCACTCCAGTAAACACTGGAGTGATTTTTTATCAAGATTTTTAATAAAATCAGGGAAAAGACTTGCCAAACTTATCAGAATCTGATAGACTAGTATGGTAACAATCTATGGCTCGCAAAGAGACCATGGCAGAAAGGAAATATTGCAAAATGAAAAAAGATATCCATCCAGAATATCGCCCAGTTGTCTTCATGGACACAACTACTGGTTACAAATTCCTTAGCGGTTCAACAAAACGCTCTAACGAAACTGTTGAGTTCGAAGGCGAAACTTACCCATTGATCCGTGTGGAAATTTCATCAGACTCACACCCATTCTACACTGGACGTCAAAAGTTCACTCAAGCAGATGGACGCGTGGATCGTTTCAACAAAAAATACGGTCTCAAATAATCAAAAAAAGAACAGTTACCACTGTTCTTTTTTTGTACTTCTTTTTATGAACCAACCCCTACTACTTTCTATTTGTCAAGCTTCACGCTGACACTATAATTGATGTCAAACGAGGTTAAAAAATATCGAAAAGAAGCTTGATATTGAGAATGGTCAAGATGATTGAAACTGCGTAACCTAGGATGGTGTTCCACTTGGCATTGGTGAATTCTCCCATCAGTGACTTCTTAGAGGTCAGATAGATTAAAGGGAAGATTGAAAACGGAAGAGCGATTGACAGAAAGACCTGTGAATAGACCAATAACTGATCCAAGGTTTTTTCTTGATGTCCAAACAAAACGGCGACTATAATCACAGGTAGCAAGGCAAAAATACGGGTAGCGATACGAATAATCCACTGAGGCAATTTCAGATGCAAGAAACCTTCCATGACAATCTGTCCTGTTAAAGTACCTGTAATGGTCGAATTTTGTCCACTTGCTAAGAGGGCTAGGGCAAATAAAGTTGACAGAGTTGAGCTGGCTATCGCTCCTGCTATTGTCGAATCCTGTAAAGCATTGTACATTTGAGAAAAAGCTGAAATTTCAGATGCATGACCAAAAAAGAGAGATGCCCCTAAAATGAGAAGCAAGGAATTGACAATAAAGGCTAGAGACAGCTGAATATTTGAATCCCAGGTCATAAAACGCACGGCTTTTCGAACATCCTTCTTATCTTTGTGATTGATTTTCCTTGTTTGGGATAGGGAGGAATGGAGATAGAGATTATGGGGCATGACTGTCGCACCTACAATCCCTAGAGCCAAAGTCAATTGGCTTTCATGACCTGGTAATGGTGTTTCAAATAATGTAGGAGTCGGTAAATAACCACCAAAGATACCCTGAATACTTGGACTGGATAAGACCACCAGATAGGTAAAGATGGCTAATATGGTTAAAATAAGAGTCGTAACAATGGCTTCAATTTTTTTGAAGCCAAATTTCATCAACAACAACAAAAGAAATACATCTAAAACGGTTAAGAGGATAGCGACCATAATCGGTATTTTAAATAAAAGATTTAAGGCAATCGCTGAACCTAGAACCTCGGCTAAGTCTGTTGCCATTAAAGCTAATTCTAAAATCAGCCACAAACTATAGCGAAGCCACTTGGGAGCATGATGAGCTGTTGCCTGTGCTAGGTCCATCCTAGTCACGATACCGAGCTTTCCAGCCATTTGTTGTAGTTGCATGGCAATGATGGAGGAAATCAAAATAACAAATAAGAGACTATATTTGTAGGAAGCACCACCAACCACACTGGTAATCCAGTTTCCAGGATCCATATAACCAACTGCTACAAGGGCTCCAGGTCCTAAAAAAGCTTTTAGATTTTGCCAAAAATGATTGTTATTCGGAGTTTCAATAGATTGGTTGATCTCAGAAAGAGAGACTTTTTTGTAAGAAGACATCGGAATTTTACACTTTCTAATCTGTCTTTACCTATTTTCTTAATGGAGTTTTTGAAAATATAATGAAAATAGTTTCCTATTTCCAATTCTTCCTTATTATATCACATTTTAGAATGATTCCTAAGAAAACAAATGATAGTTGAAATAAACAATATCAGTATTGTAAAAGCCAGCGTTTTCTGACGCTGGCTTTAAAACTGTGAAAATTCTGTCTCAACTAGATCGCTTCTGTGACAAAACTACGGCTTTCTAGCACCTTGAGCATGGCATTTGCTGTGTCTAGTGCTGTAAAGAGTGGCACACCGTGTTCAATGGCTGAACGACGGATTTGCTCACCATCTTCGTCAGCAGTTCGTTTGGTTCCGACAGTATTGATGATCGCTTGGATTTTCCCTTTGCGAACAAAGCTTGGAATATCCTGTTCATCGTCACCAATCTTTCCAACAGGTTGAGCTTGCAGTTCATGACTGGCAAAGAAGGCTGCTGTCCCTTCTGTCGCAAGGATACCATAACCGATATTTTGGAAACGACGAGCCAAGTCCAAGGCTTCATCTTTGGCATCATCAGCGATGGTAAAGACAACATTTCCAAAGGTTGGCAAGTGTAGGTAGGAAGCTTCAAAGGCCTTATAGAGAGCTTTTTCAAGAGTAGTATCAGAACCCATGACTTCCCCTGTTGACTTCATTTCAGGACCGAGCAAGCTGTCTACCTTAGCTAGTTTCGTAAAGGAGAAGACTGGCGCCTTGATATGAACGCGAGCGCTTTCTGGATAAAGTCCATCTTGGTAGCCAAGTTCTTCAAGACTTTGCCCTAGAATGAGCTTGGTCGCTACCTGAGCCATAGGAATATTGGTTACCTTAGAAAGGAATGGAACCGTACGGCTGGCACGTGGATTGACCTCAATAACGTAAACTTTTTCATCCTTGATGACAAACTGAATGTTCATCATCCCAAGACAGTTGAGGCCGATTGCTAGGCGTTTGGTGTAGTCTGCGATGGTTTCCTGCACCTTTTGCGACAAGGTTTGTGGAGGATAAACTGCCATTGAGTCACCTGAGTGGACACCAGCACGTTCGATATGCTCCATGATACCAGGGATGAGGACATTTTCCCCGTCTGAGATGGCATCAACTTCACACTCTTGCCCAACGATGTAAGAGTCAACAAGGACTGGGTGGTCTGGACTGGCCTTAACAGCGGTACGCATGTAAGAACGAAGATCTTCTTCGTTTTCGACGATTTCCATAGCACGTCCACCCAAGACATAAGATGGACGAACGAGGACTGGGAAACCAATCTTGCGAGCAGCAAGCACTGCTTCTTCTTCATTGGTAGCCGTTTGACCTGGTGGCTGTGGAATATCCAAGTCTTTAAGGGCTTGTTCAAAGAGGTCACGGTCTTCGGCACGGTCTAAGTCAGCGACTTGGGTACCAAGAATGGTCACACCTGCTTTTGCAAGGGGCTCTGCAAGGTTGATAGCTGTTTGACCACCGAACTGAACGATAACGCCTTTTGGTTGCTCCAAGTCGATAACATTCATCACATCTTCGAAAGTCAACGGTTCAAAGTAGAGCTTGTCAGATACCGAGAAGTCTGTAGAAACAGTCTCTGGGTTTGAGTTCATGATGATGGCTTCGTAACCAGCTGCTTGGATGGCCTTAACAGAGTGAACGGTTGCGTAGTCAAACTCAACCCCTTGACCGATACGGATTGGACCTGAACCTAGGACTAGGACGGATTCCTTGTCAGATCTGATAGATTCATTTTCCCAACCATAGGTTGAATAGAAGTATGGGGTTTCAGAGTCAAACTCCGCCGCACAGGTATCGACCATCTTATAAACTGGGACAATCTTGTTTTCTAAACGAAGTTGGCGAACTTGGTCAGCTGTCGTTTTCCAGAGTTCAGCAATCTTACGGTCTGAGAAGCCATTTAACTTAGCTGTTTTCAAAACTTCTAGATTTTGTGGATGAGCACCCAATTCTTGCTCGATTTCAAAGATATGCAAGAGTTTATCTAGATAGAAGATATCAATCTTGGTCAATTCAGCAATTTCTTCTGGTGTGTAACCACGGCGAATGGCTTCTGAAACGTAGAAAAGACGATCATCTTGGGCTTTGACAACCTTTTCAATCAAAGCATCATCAGAAACGGTTGCCAGTTCAGGCATTTCATTATGGTGAACGCCAATTTCAAGTGAACGACATGCTTTTAGAAGAGATTCCTCGATGTTACGACCGATGGCCATGACTTCTCCAGTTGCTTTCATCTGAGTTCCAAGACGACGCTCACCTTTTTCAAACTTGTCAAATGGGAAACGTGGAATCTTAGCAACGACGTAGTCAAGAGCTGGTTCAAACATAGCATAAGTTGAACCTGTAACTGGGTTGATGACCTCATCCAGAGTCAAACCAACGGCAATCTTGGCAGCCAATTTGGCAATCGGATAACCCGTCGCCTTAGATGCAAGGGCTGACGAACGTGATACACGAGGGTTTACTTCGATAACATAGTACTTGAAGCTATACGGATCAAGGGCTAGCTGAACGTTACATCCACCTTCAATCTTGAGGGCGCGAATGATGCTCAAGCTGGCATCACGAAGCATTTGGTTTTCATAGTCTGACATGGTTTGAGCAGGTGCAAATACGATAGAATCCCCTGTGTGAATTCCAACTGGGTCAAAGTTTTCCATGTTACAAACAACCAAAGCATTATCAGCTGAATCGCGCATGACTTCGTACTCGATTTCCTTGAAACCTGCAATGGAACGCTCAATCAAACATTGGGTAACAGGTGACAGTTTCAACCCATTTTCAGCGATTTCACGAAGTTCTTCCTCGTTGGCACACATACCACCACCAGTACCACCTAGGGTAAAGGCTGGACGAACGATAACAGGGTAGCCGATTGATGCCGCAAAGGCAACTGCTTCTTCAACTGTATTGACAATTTCAGATTCTGGAATTGGTTGCTCAAGCTCTTCCATCAATTGTTTAAAGAGGTCACGGTCCTCTGCTTGGTCAATGGCAGACAATTTAGTTCCCAGTAGTTCGACACCCAATTCATCTAGAATGCCATTTTTAGACAATTCCATGGCCATATTGAGCCCTGTTTGACCACCAAGAGTTGGAAGCAAAGCATCTGGACGTTCCTTACGGAGAATACGAGTTACAAACTCAAGTGTGATTGGCTCGATGTAGACCTTGTCCGCAATCTCCTTGTCCGTCATGATGGTGGCAGGGTTTGAGTTCACCAAGACAACTTCATAACCTTCCTCTTTCAAAGACAAGCAGGCCTGGGTCCCCGCATAGTCAAACTCAGCAGCCTGACCAATAATAATCGGACCAGAACCAATCACCATAATTTTTTGAATATCAGTACGTTTAGGCATTTATAAGATATTAAGGGCGTCAAGCGGACAAAGCTAAAATAGGAGTTATGACGAAGAACTGTCAGTTCTAGGAATAACTATCTTTTTAGCACCGTCCGTAGCCCGTATTCAGTTCAGCAAATACGGACCACCCTTCTCCTTTCTATTTGGCAACTCTCGGGTTGCCATTAAATAAATTCTCCGACGATTTTTTAGAGAAACGATATTTTTCGATAAAAAATCTAGTGCAGGGAGTTTTTAGTTCGCCCAATAGCGACTAAAAGAAACGACCTGCCTTTCTATTCGGCAACTCTCAGGTTGCCATTAAATAAGATGCAAAGGACGAATAGAAAGCGATTGAATTTTAGGAAACCAAGGAAGGATTGACAATCCAGGTTGGTTTCTCTAAATTCCGAGCTTTCCGTTCGTGTTCAGTTACATAAATTCTCTAACGAGCTTTTACTCGTTCTTAGTTTGATTGTTTAAAAGCTTCCATCATCTCGATAAACTCGTCAAATAGGTAGCTTGCGTCGTGTGGACCAGGGGCTGCATCTGGGTGGAATTGCACGGAAAAACCTGGTTGGTATCTGTGACGTACACCTTCAACTGATTTGTCATTGATTTCTTCGTGAGTAATGATCAAATGCTCTGGCAAGTCCTCACGGCTGACTGCATAACCATGGTTTTGGCTGGTAAAGTCTACACGTCCTGTTGCAATCTCACGTACCGCGTGGTTAAATCCACGGTGACCAAACTTCATCTTGTAGGTCTTAGCCCCGTTTGCCATAGCAAAGAGTTGGTGTCCCATACAAATACCGAAAATTGGAATTTTCCCTTGCACACCACGAATCATGTCCAGTGCTTCTGGAACGTCTTCTGGGTTTCCTGGACCATTTGACAACATAACTCCATCAGGATTGAGGTGGAGAATTTCTTCTGCCGTTGTTGAATAAGGAACAACCGTCACGTTACAGTTACGCTTAGAAAGTTCACGTAGGATTGAGTGCTTGAGACCAAAGTCCACTAACACCACACTCAAACCAACTCCAGGAGCTGGATAGGAAGTTTTAGTAGAAACCTGCTTGATATTGTCTGTCGGCAAGACTGTTGCTTGGAGCTGATCCGTCACATGGTCCATGCTGTCCCCAACGTGAGTCAAGGTTGCACGCATGGTACCATGCTTACGGATAATCTTGGTAAGTGCACGCGTATCAATCCCTGAAATACCCGGAATTTTCTTAGCTTTCAAAAATTCATCCAGCGTCATTTGGTTGCGCCAGTTGCTAGCTCGACGCGCCTCTTCGAAAACGACAACTCCCTTACAAGTTGGAATGATGGATTCGTAATCATCACGGTTGATTCCATAATTTCCCACCAAAGGATAAGTGAAAGTCAAGATTTGTCCATTATAAGACTGGTCTGTAATGGATTCTTGGTAGCCGGTCATCCCTGTGTTAAAGACGATTTCGCCTGTTACATCAATATCTGCTCCGAAGGCCTTGCCTTCAAAAACTGTGCCATCTTCTAATACTAGAAGTCTTTTTGTCATATTTTCACCTCTCGTGGACGCTCACTGGCGTCTTTTAACGTCTTGTGTTTTAGTTGGCGTTTCTACTCGCCAATACGGATTCTAAGATTGCCATCCGAACAAAGACACCGTTGGTCATTTGTTGGACAATGCGTGATTTCGGAGCTTCAACCAAGTGGTCAGCAATTTCCACATCTCGATTAACTGGAGCAGGATGCATAATAATGGCTCCTTCTTTTAAGCGATTATAGCGTTCTTGGTTCAAACCGTGTTGAGCATGGTAGCCTTCTTTTGAAAAGACCGCTCCACTTCCATGGCGTTCATGTTGAACTCGGAGTAACATCAGAACAGCCACCTGATCAACAATCTCATCAATAGTTACAAACTGTCCATAGTCCGCAAACTCTTGACTTCTCCATTCCTCAGGTCCTGCAAAGAACAGTTCAGCTCCCAAGCGTTTCAAAATCTGCATATTGGACTTGGCAACACGTGAGTGGTCCAAGTCGCCTGCAATAGCAACCTTGAGACCCTCAAAGTGGCCAAATTCCTCATAAATAGTCATCAAATCAAGCAAGCTCTGGCTAGGATGTTGTCCCGAACCATCACCACCATTGATAATGGAAGTCGTAATCGACGGACTCGCAATCAACTCTCTGTAATAATCAACCTCTGGGTGGCGAATCACACAGACATCCACTCCTAGAGCAGATAGGGTCAAGATGGTATCATACAGTGTCTCACCCTTATTGACCGAACTAGTCTTCACATCAAAGTCCAGTCGCTCCAATCCTAGCTTAATCTCTGCCACTTCAAAGGACTTATGTGTCCGTGTAGAATCTTCAAAGAAGAGATTCGATACGATAGGTTTGTTCTCGTAGGGAAGTTGGGCTCCATTTTTAAACTCAATACCTCGTTTGATCAATTTCATCACTTGATCGACAGTGAGGTCTTCCATGGAAACCACATGGTTCAATGCTTGTTGATTTTCTGACATGGCTACTCCTTCAGCTTTCTAAGCTTCTTCAGTAATCAGAACTCTGTCTTGGCCATCAAGTTCTGTCATCTCTACGATGATTTCTTCAGAACGACTGGTTGGGATATTTTTCCCAACGTAATCAGGACGGATTGGCAATTCTCTATGTCCACGATCGACTAGAACTGCTAAACTCACGCGCGCAGGACGACCATGACCTACAATATTATCAATAGCAGCACGGATAGTACGACCTGTATAGAGCACATCATCCACCAAGATAACCTCACGGCCTGTCACATCAACAGAAATCAAAGAAGTATCTTCTCCGCTTTTAACGTCATCGCGGAAAGGTTTGGTATCCAATTCCACAACAGGAACTGAAAGATTTTCTAGTTGCTCCAAGCGTTCTTTGATACGATGAGCGATGAAAACACCACGCGTTTTTATCCCAGCTAGGATAATTTTATTCAAATCTTTATTGCGCTCAATAATCTCGTAAGTAATTCGCGTAATCGCGCGTTTGACGGTCAATTCGTCTACAACTTCTTTTGCCTTCATGACAAACCTCCAAAAAGAAAAGTCTCCTTCTACAAGGAGACTTGAAATGTATAGCCAAGCGAGCCCTACTGTAAACAGTATAGACTTCACCCTTCTACTTTATCGCGCTCCTTGCCTGCCTCACGGGACAGGTTTAAAGGACTATTTAGTTACCATTTACTATAGCACAAAGCACCCTTAAAATCAAGCAAAAACTTTTTCAAAGTCCCCTTAAACATTGCTAAAATCATATAATTGGGGATAGTGGTTACATTCTGGATTTTTGGGATGGCAGATAGCTCGTCCAAAGTAAATCATGGCCTGGTGGGCTGCTAACCATTCTTCTGGTGGCAGAACATCCATGACACGTTTTTCTACTTCAAGTGGCGTAGCTGATTTTTTAACGATATCGTGATGCTTACAGATACGCTCCACATGAGTATCCACTGCAAAAGCAGGAATCCCAAACCCCACACTCATGACGACATTTGCTGTTTTACGACCAACACCCGCTAGACTTTCTAATTCCTCTCGTGTCTGAGGCACTTGACCATCAAAATCGTCTAGTAACTGTTGGGCACATTTTTTAAGGAATTTGGCCTTATTTCGATACAGTCCCAGGCGAGAAATGTGTGAAGCAATTTCACTCTCTGTCGCGACAGACATGGCTTGTGGCGTTGGAAAAGCAGCAAAGAGACCTGGCGTGGCCTTATTTACCGCTGCATCTGTCGTCTGAGCTGACAACATCACCGCAACCAAGAGTTCAAAATGATTGCGAAAATCTAGACTAGGCTTAGCATCTGGAAAAAGGGCAATAATTTCCTCTATGACATGACGGGCACGTTTCTTGGATAAAACCATCTACTCGTCTCCATCAAACAGTCCTTGCAAGCCAGCAAATGGACTGTTTTCTTCTTTCTTGACTGCTTGTTGGGCTTGGTATTCTTCCTCAGTCATGATTTGCCAGTCATTTCCTGACACAAAACCTTGGCCCGCCTCTTCTTCTGCCGTCAAGACTTTGATTGGGATATTGAGCAAGATATTATCTGCTACGCTCTCTGCAAGGTTGATTTCCCCATTTTCGATAGGCAAGACCAAATCATCATCTAGAACTTCCTGGTCCAGTTGGTTGGTCGCTCCTTCCATGAAAACTTCTGTCACTGGATAAGACTCAGCTAACTCAACCGGCTCCATACTGCGGCTGGAAGCAAGGACAATTGTATATGACAACTGATAGTCTAAGAAATACAGACGGTCTTCATACTGTACCTTCCCCACTGCAAGGATATTTTTGACATCTAAAATCTCTTGATTTCGTTTACACAATTCTGCTGCCAGGTCTAAAGCTTGTTCAAAATGCAGGCCTTCAGGTTGCTTACGAATTTCTTGAATATTTAACTTCATATTTCCTCCATAAAGATGTACTCACTTGATTATACCATGAAAAGGCTACAAATCAGCCCATCAAACTTTGATATTAAAATCTCATTTTTTAACATATTTACTATGACAAACTTTCCTATTAGTGCTATACTATAGGCAAGAATACACTAGAGCAAGGAGGATGCTCATATGGAAGATAAAGCACTCATCACTGAAGCTTACCAACTCCTTTCCGAGTTAGATAAAAGCTACCAAAGTTGCAAACAAGGAACAGCCGATGATCTTCGACTGCAAGAGCTGCTGAACACCACTCTTACGGAACTAAAAAAAGCAGAAAAGCTAGACAACAGTATCTTAATCGACCTTGAGAAATTTTACCAACGCACCAGTCTTCTGATTGGACTGGGTAGCCTAAAACTGAATGATCAAGCTCGTACTGCTTGGCGTAACTATGACAAGTTCCACTACGAACATGTCAAACACGTGCTAACTCTCTATGGGCCTGTTTTCGGATTTTAGAGCTTGAAATTACTTGTTTTCTATTGACAAAATTTCCTGAAAGGTATAGGATAGAGGTACTAATACTCGGAGGTATGGGAGACATGAACAACTAATCTATCAAATAAAGAACTTTATTTAGTAGATCTTGTTTTTGTCTCTTTTTTGTGTGCTCTTTTTATACTAGATTTTCTAGTATCTTGTCCTCATTGAAAATCAAAAAACTAGAAAGCTATGCTCCTCTTGGGTTAGGTTAGGCAGCTCCAAGCTAGTTTGACGAGTTTTTCAACGAGGATAATAGAGTTTTGACAGTGACTTTGGGCTCTACTAGATAAAGTAGAGCTTTTTGTTATGCACTATCGACATTCTAGAAAGGGCAACAATATGATAAAAATCAATCATCTAACTATCACGCAAAACAAAGATCTACGAGATCTTGTATTTGACCTAAGCATGACCATCCAAGACGGGGAAAAGGTTGCTATTATTGGTGAAGAAGGAAATGGTAAATCGACTTTACTACGGGCTTTAATGGGAGAAGCATTATCTGATTTTACTATCAGGGGCGACATCCAGTCTGACCTTCAATCACTGGCCTACATTCCTCAAAAGTTACCTGAGGAGCTAAAAAATAGGACTCTACACGATTACTTCTTTTTGGATTCTGCTGATTTAGACTACAGTATTCTTTATCGTTTGGCGGAGGAGTTGCACTTTGATAGCGACCGTTTTGCTAGCGACCAAGAAATTGGCAGTCTATCAGGGGGCGAAGCTTTGAAAGTTCAGCTCATTCACGAGTTAGCCAAACCTTTTGAGATTCTATTTTTAGATGAACCTTCAAATGACCTAGACCTTGAGACGGTTGATTGGCTAAAAAGGCAGATACAGAAGATGAAGCAAACTGTTATTTTCATTTCCCATGATGAAGACTTTCTTTCTCAAACGGCTGATACTATTGTCCACTTGCGACTGGTCAAGCATCGGAAAGAAGCGGAAACGCTAGTCGAGCATTTAGACTATGATCGCTATAGTGAGCAGAGAAAGGCTAATTTTGCCAGACAAAGCCAGCAAGCTGCTAACGACCAACGAGCCCATGATAAAACCATGGAAAAACATCGTCGCGTTAAGCAGAATGTAGAAAATGCTTTGCGAAATACTAAAAATGATGTTGCCGGGCGCCTATTGGCTAAAAAGATGAAAAATGTACTCTCTCAAGAAAAACGCTTTGAAAAGGAAGCCCAGTCCATGACCCAAAAGCCACTTGACGAGGAACAAATCCAACTTTTCTTTTCAGACGTCCAACCATTACCGGCTTCTAAAGTATTAATCCAACTGGAAAAAGAAAATTTGTCCATTGGAGAGCGCGTTTTAGCTCAGGGGATACAACTCACTGTCCGTGGCCAAGATAAAATCGGTATCATCGGGCCAAATGGTGTTGGAAAATCAACTCTGTTAGCCAAGTTACAACAACTCCTAAGCAACAAAAGAGAAATTTTGCTTGGTTTTATGCCACAAGATTACCATAAAAAACTACAATTGGATCTATCTCCAGTAGCCTATCTCAGCCAAACTGGACAAAAAGAGGAACTACAGAAAATCCAATCTCACCTAGCCAGTCTCAATTTCAGTTACCCAGAGATGCACCACCAAATCCGCTCCCTATCTGGCGGGCAACAAGGTAAACTCCTACTTTTGGATTTAGTGTTGCGCAAACCAAACTTCCTCCTTCTGGATGAGCCTACACGTAATTTTTCTCCCACTTCTCAACCTGAAATCAGAAAACTATTTGGCTCCTATCCCGGCGGTCTGATCACTGTTTCACATGACAGACGCTTCTTAAAAGAGGTCTGTACGAGTATCTATCGTTTAACAGAAAATGGTTTGGAAGTTGTTGATTTACAAGATTTATAAATGTTGAACATAGCAAAAATCCAGAGACGACCTCTGGATTCTTTTTACATACGTCGCTCTTGGGAACATTGATATAAAAATCGCTGCTGGCATCATCTACGTGACAGATTATGCTCAGACTTTTGTTTCAATTGTATAAGCTAGAAATCATTTTTTACTATCTTACAGCTCAAAGCATTCTAATGCAGCATTATCTCATATACAAAAAGCAAAACGCAACCAGATTATTAAGGACATGCAAAAGAATGGAATTCCATAGGTTGTCAGAAGTCTTATACCTTACCCCAAATGCAAATCCCATACCTAAATAGCTGATAAAGCTAGGAATAGTATAGGGATCATGAAGATAAGCAAAAAGAAGCGACGTGGCAAACAAGCCAAAATAGGTATTCTTAAATACTATCCCCTGTAACATACCTCGCATAAAGATTTCTTCCGTGACAGGTGCCAAAACACAGAGATCCGCAAAAAGTACAGACCATGAAAGTGATAAACTTTGCACAGTTTGAGTTGTGTCTGATTGGGTAGGGCCTAAAAAATTGACCATAATATAAAACAGGAAAAGCAAGGCGTATGAAAGAAAGCATTTAAGAATATCTTTTAGGCGGATTTTCCGAATGTGAAACAAGTCATACTTTTTTCCTACATATAAAAATATTGCAAGTTCAACAAGTGTAAAAAGGATTGATAGCGTTAATGAATTTATTCGCATGATTTTCTCTGCTATACTCAAATGAATCGGCAGAAAAATCAAAATCAAGAAAAACGTCATCCAGCGCTTATACATCATTCACCTCAATTATATAGAATTACATATATTATACTATTTTTTGGTGAGATAACAAGTTAAAAGTGAGATACTAAAAGCAAAAATCCAGAGACGACCTCTGGATTTTTTTACATGTGTTTCAAGCGTTCGATTCGTTCTGAGATGGGTGGGTGGGTATAAAAGAGTTTTTGTAGTCCCCCACCTTTCTTGGGATCATTAATATAAAGAGCGCTGCTGGCATCGTCAACATGGTGGTGCATCGGCTCGCTATTGTCCAACTTGCGCAGTGCATTGATCATCCCTTGAGGATTGCGAGTCAGCTCCACACTGGATGCATCCGCTAGAAATTCCCTCTGACGGGAAATGGCTAATTGCACCAGGGTTGCTGCGAGAGGTGCCAGAACAATGGCTAAGAGAGAGACAACAAGCATGATAATCTCCAAACCATTTCCGTCACGATCATTATCACTCCGTCTGCGACCAGTGCCACCCCACCACATCATCCGTCCTGCCATACTAGACAGAAGGGTAATGGCACTGGCAAGGGCGACAGCAATGGTCGAAATGCGAATATCGTAGTTTCGGATATGACTGACTTCATGACCCATAACAGCTTCTAGCTCCTCACGATTCATGATTGCCAGAAGACCCGATGTTGCTGCGACTGCTGCATTCTGCGGGTTTGAACCTGTTGCAAAGGCATTTAAAGATGAATCCTCAATGATGAAAACACGCGGCATGGGAATCTGAGCGACCATGACCATATCTTCTACTACATGGTAGAGGTCTGGGGCTGTTTGCTCATCAACCTCACGCGCCCCATTCATGGACATGACAATCTCTGTTGATTGAAAGATCATGGTCAGAGCGTAGATAAGGCCGATAATCAAGGCAATAATCATGCCACCAAGACCTGAACGCATAAAGAGATAGCCAACCGCATAACCAACCAAGGCCAAGAGTAGGAAGAAAACCAGCAACAAAATCCAGGTTTTTCGTTTATTGCTCGCAATTTGATCAAACAACATCTTAGTCACCTAAACCGCTAAAGTCAACTTTAGGAACCGCCTTTTCCTCTTCAGGTGTTTGAAGGAAGTCTGCAGCTTTAAAGCCAAATAGTCCTGCGATGATGTTACTTGGGAAACTTTCAAGTTTTACATTGTAGTTGCTGACAACACTGTTGTAGAGTTGGCGAGAGTAAGAAATTTTATTTTCTGTATTGGTCAACTCTTCTTGCAATTTGATAAAGTTAGCACTAGCTTTCAAGTCTGGGTAATTCTCTGCTACTGCAAAGATACCAGAAATCTGGCGGGTAAGGGCATCACTGGCCTTCATCGCTTCAGCTGGCGAGGTTGCTGTGGCTACTTGTCTACGAAGTTCTGTCACCTTTTCCAAGGTAGAACCTTCATATTTGGCATAGCCTTTGACTGTTTCAATCAAGTTTGGGAGGAGATCATTACGACGCTTCAACTGAACATCGATCTGGCTCCAAGCCTCCTTTGTCTGCATACGATTTTTCACCAAACCGTTATAGCTAACAATCACAAAAATAACAATTAGAGCCAAAACTCCAAGAATAATCCAAGTCATAATCTTATTCCTTTCTGCTTTTAGATTACTACCAGTATATCAAAATTTTAATGAATATGGTAAAATAAGATGATACTAGAGAAGGAAACGACTATGAAACCAGAAACATTTTACAGCTTGCTCGTCGAGCAAAATCTTCCACTTTCGGACCAGCAAAAGAACCAATTTGAACGGTATTTTGAACTCTTGGTCGAGTGGAATGAAAAAATTAACCTGACCGCTATTACAGATAAAGAAGAAGTTTATCTCAAACATTTTTATGATTCGATTGCACCCATTCTGCAAGGTTTGATTTCAAATGAAACTATCAAACTTCTTGATATCGGGGCTGGGGCAGGATTTCCTAGTCTACCCATGAAAATCCTCTATCCTCAGTTAGATGTAACCATCATTGATTCGCTAAATAAGCGCATCAACTTCCTCCAACTATTAGCTCAGGAGCTGGATTTGGACGGTGTTCACTTCTACCATGGACGGGCAGAAGACTTTGCCCAAGACAAGAACTTCCGTGCCCAGTTTGATGTGGTGACGGCTCGTGCGGTTGCCCGTATGCAGGTTTTGTCTGAGCTGACCATTCCCTATCTTAAAGTCGGTGGCAAACTATTGGCACTCAAGGCCAGCAATGCTCCTGAGGAATTGCTAGAAGCCAAGAATGCCCTCAACCTCCTCTTCAGCAAGGTCGAAGACAATCTCAGCTACGCCCTACCAAATGGAGATCCGCGCTACATCACTGTCGTCGAAAAGAAAAAGGAAACACCTAACAAGTACCCAAGAAAGGCTGGCATGCCCAACAAACGCCCACTTTAAACAATAGTGCACCCTTGTTTAAAGTTCAGAAAACAATTTACAAAATCAGCCTCGCTTTATTATTTCTAGGATCGGGAAAAATTCGTTTACAAAACGAACCTCGCTCTCGCATTTCCGGGCTCGGGAAAAAATGATTTACAAAATCAAACCTCGCTCTCGTATTTCTGGGCTCGGGAAAAATTCGCTTACAAAACGGACCTCACTCTCACATTTCTGGGCTCGGGAAAAATTCGTTTACAAAACGAATTTTTTCTGCTATACTATCCTAAGCAAAGGTTTTTAATGTCATCCTGTGAGGTGACGAAGGCGCAGATTTATATAAATTTTTAAAAGATAGCTATTTTTTAAAAAGTCTTACTCTGAGGGCCTATTGCTGCAAAATAATGGGCTCTTTTTTGGTGCCCAAAAGTGAGGTTTTTATGAAACAGGAATCAACTGTTGACTTGTTACTAGACGTTGATCAACGTCCTTCTGCTGGTAAAGGTATTCTTCTAAGCTTCCAGCACGTATTTGCCATGTTTGGCGCAACCATTCTCGTTCCCTTAATTTTGGGAATGCCCGTATCGGTTGCTCTCTTTGCATCCGGTATTGGAACACTTATCTACATGATTTCTACTGGCTTTAAGGTTCCAGTTTATCTAGGTTCTTCATTCGCCTTTATCACAGCTATGTCTCTAGCCATGAAAGAAATGGGAGGCGATGTCTCTGCTGCTCAAACTGGAGTTATCTTGACTGGTTTGGTCTATGTCCTTGTAGCAGCAAGTGTTCGTTTTGCAGGTACGAAATGGATTGATAAACTCTTGCCCCCAATCATTATCGGACCTATGATTATCGTTATCGGTCTTGGTCTTGCTGGTTCTGCTGTAACGAATGCTGGACTCGTAGCAGACGGAAACTGGAAAAACGCCCTTGTAGCCGTTGTTACATTCTTGATTGCCGCCTTTATCAATACAAAAGGAAAAGGTTTCCTTCGTATCATTCCTTTCCTCTTTGCCATCATCGGTGGTTATATCTTCGCTATGATGCTTGGTTTGGTTGACTTTACCCCAGTCCTTCAAGCCAACTGGTTTGAAATTCCTGGTTTCTACTTGCCATTTAGCACTGGTGGTGCCTTTAAAGAGTACAACTTGTACTTCGGTCCTGAAACAATCGCCATCTTGCCAATCGCTATTGTAACCATTTCAGAACACATCGGAGACCACACAGTTTTGAGCCAAATCTGTGGCCGTCAATTCCTGAAAGAACCAGGACTTCACCGTACGCTTCTTGGTGACGGTATCGCGACATCTGTATCAGCCTTCCTAGGTGGACCAGCTAACACGACTTACGGAGAAAATACAGGAGTTATCGGGATGACTCGTATCGCTTCTGTCTCTGTTATCCGTAACGCAGCCTTTATCGCCATTGCTCTTAGCTTCTTAGGTAAATTCACTGCCTTGATTTCAACCATTCCAAATGCTGTGCTTGGTGGCATGTCCATCCTTCTCTACGGAGTTATCGCCAGCAACGGTCTAAAAGTTTTGATTAAAGAGCGCGTTGACTTCAGTCAAATGCGTAACCTCATCATCGCAAGTGCCATGTTGGTACTTGGTCTTGGTGGAGCCATCCTCAAACTTGGTCCAGTTACACTTTCAGGTACTGCTCTATCAGCCATGACAGGAATTATCTTAAACTTGATTTTGCCACACGAAAATAAAGACTAATCATCTATACACACAAAATCCACTCAATTGAGTGGATTTTTTTATTACTTACTCTTTATTTCCAGCAGTAAATCTTTCAAAGAAATAATGGTCACGGCTAGTAAAATCATAGCCATACCAACAAAATCAATCGCATAAAACTGTTCCTTCATAATCAGAAAGGCAAAGAAAACGGCAGAAATTGGCTCTATGGAAGCTAATAAACTAGACTTAACAGGGCCTATCAGACTAGCTCCTTTTAGAAAAGCTGTATAGGCAAAGACCGTTCCGATAATGATAATCCCAGCAAATGCAAAGAGAAAATCTAAGCTAGTCGGTATGCTGGCCTGTAAGATCCCTGTGAAAGGAATAGCCACTACACCAGAAATAACCATACCAACACCAATCACCGAAATACTGCCCCACTTCTTAATCAAAGCGATGGGAAGGATAATATAGAGGGCATAGGTCAAGGCTGAAAAGAGGCCCCAGAAAAAACCAGCAGGTGTGACAGACAACTGGTCAAGTTCCCCATGCGTTGCGATCAGAAACGTTCCTCCAATTGCTAAACCAATTGAAATAATCTCAGCCAGAGTAGGCGCCACCTTGTCCTTGATACAAGTATAAATCAAGATCCCAACGGGGCATACATACTGGAGAACTGTCGCCGTTCCAGCATTGGTTTCCTGAATGGCAGAAAGATAGGCAAACTGGTTTAAGAAAAGTCCAAACAAGGCAAACAACAGCAGAGATAAAAGGCTTTTTCTGTCTTTTAAAAAAGCATAGAGTTTATCCTTTGCAGTCATATAGGATAAGACTACGAGCGCCAAGCCTGCAATGATAAGTCGCAGATTGATCAAGACTAGAGCAGAAATCCCGTGTGCCATCAGATATTGGCCACTGGATCCAGACAAGCCCCAAGTAATCCCTGCCACTACTGTATACAGAGTTCCTTTTACGGTTTTTGACATGCTTCTCCCTACTCCTCTTGACGAATCATTTCCATCACTTGATTTCGATCAACTATCCACTGGGCACGCTCATCCTTCTCATACGTTCGATTGGATAAAAAGATAGCCGCTTCCTGCTTCTCCCGATTCCACATAATGAAGGTACCTGTATAACCCGTATGGTCGAGCCAAGCTCCTTCCAGATTCCAGGCTAGAGACCGCTCCTTATCATTTAAGGGAGCGTAATTTTGGCTCAAATCTGCAGCAAACTCATCTTTCAAGTAATGTTCCAGAAAAATTTGCAAATCCTTAACAGTCGAAAACAAACCAGCACTTCCAGCGTGTTTCCCTAATAGACGGGCTTTGGGGTCGTGAATGATTCCGGACTCTACTCCTCTCACTGTTGGTACAGCTTGCTCAATGGGGCCGAACTGGGTTTCTTTCATCCCCCATGGTTCCAAAACTTGTTCTTCTATAATCTGATCCAAGTCTTGGTTAAAGATTTTTTCCAAAAGAAAGCCCAAGAGTAAAAAGTGAACGTCTGAGTATAGAAAAGCAGGCTGACTTCGTCTATTGAGGTGAAACATGGCTTCTTTTAATTCAGGGGCAGTCAAGAGGTCCCGATTTGGAATAAAGGGGTCCAAGTCTGTGGCATGGGTCAGAAGCTGCCGTATAGTGATATCAGGATAATCACACTCCGGTAAAAAATCCGTCACTGGTCGATCAATATCTAATTTGCCCTGCTGCCACAAGAAGGTAAAAACCGTCCCCACTCCCACGACCTTACTCACACTGGCTAGATCATAAACCAAACCGCTTTCTGTCTTCAAGTCTCGTTCTGAATCACTCAATCCTAGATAAGACTCTTTCCATTCACCATCCTTATAATACGCAAAAGAGGCCCCGGGATAAATCCCTGCCTCGATTTGATTTTCTATTTTTCTTAGAATTTTTTCCAACTTCATGCTTCTTCAAACCACAATTCAATGTTATTGGTATCTTTACCAAGGAAGAATTTTTCAGACTTAGGGACAAAGTAGCCTGTCTTTTCAAATTTCTGACGAAGACTGGTTAGATCAAAATTTCTTACTAAAAATTTCAACATCGTCAGGTCCCAAGTGACATTGTTTTCAACAGCCAAATCTGGCCCTTGCCCTTTAGTAAAGGTAATTGCTGGCGCTACTCCTTCAGGATCAAGTAAACTCTCTGTCCCCTCAGGCAAATGCAACTCCGTAGAAACCTCAAATTGGCTCACGTATTTTATACTTGTATTTGAATAAAATTCAGGAACAGTTTCCAGTGGAACCAAATCTCTTATATCATCTTCTGCATGAACAAGGATCACATCCTCTTCAGGAGAAACAATCTCAAAAGCATACCCACGGTTTCCTTTAAATAGACGAGGAAGAGACTTCATCTGAGAAAGAAGAGCTTCAATTTCAGAAGGATTCTCAACCTTTATCAAGAGTCTAGCTAGCTTCTTAAGTCCTTCAACTTTGCGTGTTCGCATGCTTGGAGACTCTTCTAAAATCAATCTCTCCGTAGCTGTCTGATCACCTAGAGAAATAAAGGCAGACTCTTCCAGCAAAGGTTTCATCCCCAGGGTTTCAATGTAAAATTTTTCATTTAATTTTCGATTATTAACTTTCAAAGTCGGAACGATCCGAACAATCTCATTCACATTCATATATTCCTCCAACTCTTTTATTTTAAAGGATTTTCGAATATTTTACAAGCCATATCTATTTTATTTAGAAATTTTACAAGAAAAAAACTGGGATTCCCCAGTTTCATTTCTTATAGGTAAAGTAGTTTGAATAGTGCTACTGCCGCAATACCCGCTGCAATTGGAGCTACAACTGGAACCCATGCATACCACCATTTTGAATCACCCTTGTGTTGACCAAGAACTGATTTTGGAAGGAGTTCGTGAAGAAGACGAGGTCCAAAGTCACGAGCTGGGTTCAAACCAGGACCAGTAGGTCCACCAAGTGAAGTTACCAAGGCCATTACTAGGAAACCAAGTGCCAAGTGCGCAACTGAGATCCCAGCAGCTGTATGTGGAGCTACTTGAGCTTTCACTGCCAATTCACTTAAATCAACAGTTTGTCCAGCTTGAGTAGCCATTTGTTTCATGTATTGAAGAACCTCTGCACCAAAGAAGTTTTTAGTCAAACCAAGTGCTGCAAAGAAAAGAACAAATGAACCTACAAACTCATTTAGGAAACCATTAACAGTAGCTGCAAAACGTGATTCTTTTGTTCCATGGTCCAAACTTGAGATAGTTGAGAAAGTTCCCAAGATGTTGTTTGGATTTTCTGTTTTCAAGTAGTAAGGACGGTGAGTCGCTACAACCAAAGCTTGACCGAAGATTGCTCCCAAAACTTGTGCTAGGATGTAATATGGTACTTGCTCCCAAGAGAAAAGTCCACTAACAGCAAGTCCAAGAGTGAAAGCAGGGTTGATGTGGTTACCAGATACATTACCAAACATCAAGGCTGGGATCATAACCCCCATGCCATAACCAACCGCGATAACGAGCCAGCCACTTTGGTGACCTTTCGTACCTTTAAGTTCAACGTTAGCAACTGCACCATTACCAAGAATGATCAAAATAGCAGTTCCCAAGAATTCTGTGGCATATTTAATAGCCCATGTAAAATCCATTTGATAGATTCTCCTTAAATTTTTTTAGACAATCCTTATTCTATCAATTTTTAGGCCTTTTAGCAATATCTTTTCTAAAAGAATCTATGGAAAACGCTTTATTTAACTTATCTTTAAGAAAAGGACAAAAGGAGTCAAACTCCCTTCATCCTTTTCATTAGTCTTGACGTTGACCAAAGTCTGCAATCATCTGCTCCATCTCTTGACAGCTCGGAGTGGTCAGCATATAAAGGTAGTCCCCTTGTAGCTCTGCAAAGGCTGCTGGCATGATTTTTTTGACCTTGAATTGCTGGCTGTACTTAGCAAGCAAGTCTTCTTCTGAATAGACATAGTTTGCATTGGCACGACGTGATGTAGCTAGACAGTATTGAGGTTCAAACTCTGATGCGGGGAACTCTTCACCTGCGACAATAGCTGCATAACCTCGGTAGAGATCCAAGGAGTGGGCAAAGTTATAAACATCAATCGTAAAGCCACCTGCAGGACGATTATTGTACTCAATGGCAATGTAGTCGTCCCCGTCACGGAAGAATTCGATATGGAAGAAACGCTCCTTCATGCCAAATTCTTTGACAATGGCTTCACCATACTTACGCAATTTTGGATCCATATCCTTGAGAACATAATAGGCATTATCCATCTTATAAATCATGAGATCAAGTGGTGTATGGGCATAATCAAAAGTCGTTGAAAAGACGATGTTGCCATCCTTGTCCACAAGTCCGTCAAAAGTACAGATTTCGCTAGAAGTGACAAATTTTTCAAAGAAATAAACGGTTGAATGGTCCCATTCTTGTTTGAAGTGATGGATATCATCTTCTGTCTCAAGCTTAAAGGTTGCTGCCGCTCCCACTCCGTTATCAGGTTTGGCAATCATTGGTAGACCAATCGTCTCAACTGCTCTATCCACATCTGCTTCCGTCTGGATAACAGCACCAGGTACCACAGGGACGCCTGCTTTTTTGAAAAGTTTCTTCATCTCAGACTTAAACTTGGTCTTTTTGAGATCCTCTGGTTTGACACCAAAGACATTGAATTGTTCTCTGAGTGTTGCGTCCAGCTCAAGCCAGTATTCATTGTGAGATTCGATGCGGTCGATTGGGCCATGCTTGTAGAACAGAAAGGCAACAGCACGCTTGACTTCGTCTATGTTCTCAAGATTGTCCACACGGAAATACTCGGTCAAGCTATTGCGCAAAGGCTCATCCAGTTGTTCGTAAGGCTCCTGACCAATTCCCAAAACGGTGATGCCTTTATTAGCTAGCTCGATGGTAAACTGTTGGAAGTTTTGCGGATAGTAGGGAGAAATAACAAGGTAATTCATAGGCAACTCCTTTTATAGATACAAGTGTCCAAGAAAATAAGGCATTTGTTTACGCCACCATTCCCAGTCATGGGCGACATCGTGTCCCCATTCAGCAAACCAGGCTGGAATTTGTTTCTGGTCAAAGGCTTCTTTAAGCTTGTAGAAAGATGGTAGACCGTCTTGTTCCCAGGCACCAAGTCCCGTACAGACGACGATTTCTGCCTGACGGTAACGATCAATAAACCAGCCGTCGTTTTGATTCCAGATATAATCTACTGGTGAGTTTTGGTAAATAGCATCATCATTGTAGTAATCGCCAACGAAGAAACGTGCGTCGTAAACACCACTGAGGGCAATCACCTTGGTAAAGACATCTGGATGCTGGAGAAAGAAATTGAGTGCATGGTAGGCCCCCATTGAGCATCCTGTCGTCATCATGCCATCAAACCAACCTGTCTTATGCTTAATAAAAGGAATGGCCTCCTCAATTACATAGCGTTCGTAGGCGCGGTGCATCTCCGCCTGGTCATGACCATTTTTCCAAGTAGCCAGCCAGCTCTCACTGTCAACACTGGATAAGGTAAAAAACTGAACACGGCCTTCCTCGATAAAGGAAGCACAGGCGTCGATCATGCCAAAATCATAGTATTCGTTGTGACTGCCACCAGATGAAGCAAAAACAACAACTGGAATCCCAGCATGTCCATAACGGTTGAGGTACATTTCACGATTGAGATTGCCACTCCAGTGGCTAAGGTTTTCAATATGCATTGGCTTTCTCCTTTCTTAACTTACCATTTCTCTGCAAAAAATCTGAGACAGTCTGGCAAATTTTCCGACCAAGGTATTTCACTATGGATGGCACCAGACTGAACTTTCAAGACAAGATTATCCAAGCCTACTCCGCCTGCAATCAAATCACGGTAATAGCGAAGCGATGAGTCGATATAGGCTTGTTTAATATTGCCAGCCATCAAGGTCTTGTCCGTATCGTCTGCTTCTTCTGTTCCTACATAGATAAAAATGCGCTGTTCAGGTGTCAATTTCTTGCGCTCGATATAGCGGTTAAAAGCTTCTTGGTGAAGCCAGTTGGCAGATGAGAAGACACCTAGACAACCAATTCGATCTTGGTACTCAAGTCCGATAAACTGAGTAATATTGCCTCCTAGTGACGAACCAATCATAGCCGTATGCTGGCGATCAGCTTTGGTACGATAGGTTTCATCGATAAAAGGCTTGACCACCTCCATGACAAACTCGGCATACTCCACACCCTTACCGCCAAACTGCTGGCCTGGGATAGGAGATTCTTGAAACTTCCAAGCCGCATACTCATTCATTCGTCCCATGCCGTCATTATCTATAGCAACGACAATCATGCGACTGATGTCAGGATTTCGCTTAATTACTGGAATAATCTTCCAAGAGTGCCCGATATAAGACTCCTTGCTGTAAAAGACATTTTGCCCATCATGAAAGTAAACAACTGGGTAAAAACGGTCGGTGTCTTTCTCGTAGTCCTTAGGCAGAAGCACACGCACACGACGCTCTTTTCCAGTATAAGGAACCTTGAGTTTGTGTTCTTTCATTTTTAAGTAAAAGTAGGAATGATTCATTGTCAGAAAACTCTCTATATTCAAAATTTTATCTTATTATACCATAAAAATAGAAAAAAAGTCAGTTAATGTCCATTTTAAGGATAAATAACTAACTTTTTTCATTTGTTTTTCTGAATTCTTCTGGGTTTTCTGATTAGAGGAGATTGTCAATCAAGTTATCGACTTCATCTTTTTTAGCTTGAGGTGTAATCTCAGTAATCATAATCCCAGCCACTGCTCGCTCAACCAAGCCTTCAACATCCATGCGTTTTTCATACTGCTCTGCATTCTCTATCTTAGGATTGGTCTTAGGACGGTCAGGCGCAAAAATAGTACAGCAGTCTTCAAAAGGCTGGATTGAAATTTCAAAGGTATCGATTTCCTGCGCGATGTCAATGATTTCCAACTTGTCCATGGTAACCACGGGACGAATAATTGGAGTGCTAGTCACAGCGTTGATAGTCTGCATGCTTTCCAAGGTCTGGCTCGCTACTTGACCAAGACTTTCTCCATTGATGATAATTAAACCATTTCGTATCTCACGAATACGGTCGGTAATGCGCATCATAAAACGACGGGTCAAGGTCATGAGGTAGGCTTCTGGCGCTTTAGCCTTGATTTCCTCTTGAATCTCAGTGAAAGGTACTTCGATAAACTGGATATTTCCACCAAACTTGGTTAATTTACGGGTCAAATCGTGGGCTTTCTTGAGGGCGCCAGGACTTGTGTATGGCGGACTGGCAAAGTGAACTGCCTCGATATCTACCCCACGTTTAAGAGCTAGATAACCTGCCACAGGTGAGTCAATCCCTCCTGACAACATGAGCATACCTTTACCAGAACTTCCCACAGGTAATCCTCCTGCTCCACGAAAGGTTTCATAGGAAAGATAGGCAGCCTCTTCACGAATCTCAACCTGAAGATTAATATCTGGATTTTTCATCTGAGCTTGTACGTTTGGAATGGCCTCGAAAACAGCTCCACCAAGAGTTTGATTCAGTTCACGACTGTCGAGTTCAAAGTTGTGGTCGCTACGCTTGCTAGTGATTTTAAAGGTCATCCCTTCCTTATAGATTTCCTTCATAATCTCTTGGACAGCAGACTTCAGAACTTCCACAGACTTTTCAACCTTATACACAGGAGAAAAGTTTTGGATCCCAAAAACTTGTTTGAGCGATTCTGCTACTGCTGTATAATCAGCTCCATTGAGGTAAGCGTGGGCACGGTCGCGATCTGCGGTTACCTTAACTTGAGGATAGATAGACAAAACGTCTGAAATATTATTACGAAGTTTATTGATGAAACGCATGCGATTTTTGTGCTTGGTTGACAATTCTCCGTAACGAATCATAATTTCTGAATACTGCATAAATACTCCTATCTTACTTTTCTAGTTTGATTGTAAATTAATTTTAGCTTGGTCAAAAACTGCTCGACTTGACTCATATCATTTTCCAGGTCTAGGCTTAGACGCACAGCTGACTGGGCCTTATCTTTGTCCACTCCCATGGCAATCAAGGTCCCCGCAGGTTTTCCTGCCTTGGACGAACAAGCAGAGGTTGTGGAAATGAAAATATCATAGTCTTCAAAGGCGTGAACGATGACTTCACCACGAACACCCTTAATCCCAAAAGTCAGGATATGAGGGGCAAAGTCTTCCTCATCTGAAAAGACAAAAATATCTGGATAATCCAGAAGGGCTTGACGAATGACTGCCTTCATCTGCCCTGTCTTACTAGCAAAGATATCTAACTTTTCCATAGATAAACGGAGAGCTTTGGCTGTCGCTGCAATCCCTGCCACATTTTCAGTTGTCGAACGAGAGTCTCGCTCCTGACCACCACCAGTTAAAAGAGGCGTAATCTTCTTACCAGACTTGATATAGACAAATCCAACACCTCTGACACCATGAAACTTATGACTCGAAAATGTTGCAAAATCCACTCGATCTGTCAGATAGTTTTCAATCGGAATCTTAGCGAGTGCCTGAACCGCATCAACGTGGAAAGAAATAGTCGGCTTATCTGCCAACAGTTTTGAAATAGCTTGAATTGGCTGGATAGAACCGATTTCATTGTTAACTGCCATGATGGAGACGAGAGTCGTATCAGGACGTATCAAATCTGCTAATGCTTCAACATCCACAAATCCTTTCTCATCAACTGGAGCAAAATCTATCTCAAAACCTTGATTTTTTAGCCAGAGGGCTGATTCCTTGACTGCTGGATGTTCAATAGCTGACACAATGATGTGCTTGCCAAACTGGGCTTTTTCAAAGGCCACACCCTTGATGACCCAGTTATCTCCTTCTGTTCCACCAGAGGTAAAGAAGATTTCATCACTCTTCTTCCCAATCAAATCTGCAATTTGCTGCCGGGAAGCATCTAAAATTCGTGTTGCCTGATCTCCCAAACGATGGAGACTAGACGGATTTCCTACAATTTTTGAAGCGACCTGCATGTAAGTTTCAAGTGCTTCAGGATAAGGCTTGGTTGTCGCCGAATTATCAAAGTAGATCATGTTTTCTCACGCTTTCTAAAATCACTCCCTCTATTGTATCACGAAAAGAGACCTGCGACAAGAAAGGGAGTTTTCTCTTTTTTTAAGATTTTTTTAAAGAAATGAGGTATAATAAATCATAATTAAAGGAGAGTATCATGTCTAACTATCGTAGAACTTCAAAACCAAAAACAGAACACATCAAAAAGGGATTTACTGTCTTTCAAAAAACGATTGCTACCATCGGTAGTATCCTTGGCCTAATCACTGCTACTATCACCATCATGAACGCCATGGATAATAACAAAAACAACAAAAAAGAACCGACGACAACCCAAACAACTGTTGTCAAGGAAATTCAAAAGGAATCCCCTCAGGAAAATACTACTCCTAACAGGGACAACACTTCTACTAAAGAAAATACCCCACAAGAAGAAACTTCTCAATCCAACAAGAAAGAGGAGAAAAAAGAAGAACAGAAAACAACAACTCAGGACTCTTCTACACCAGCTACAAATAAAGAAACAAGCGATAATGGAACACAGTCAAATACGACGAGTTCTGAAACTAAAACGAACCAGTAATCACAAAAATAACTTCTTTCCAAATTTGGAAAGAAGTTATTTTTTTATTGTTGCAATACTTTTCGTGGTTTGGTTCCCTCAGCTGGACCGATGACACCTGCCATTTCGAGTTCTTCCATAAGGCGAGTCGCACGGTTAAATCCAACTGACAAACGACGCTGAATCATCGAAGCGCTAGCTTTCTGGGTTTCGATAACCAAAGCCTTAGCTTCTTCAAAAAGCGGATCGCCACCAGCTTCACCATCAGAAAAATCTCCTTCATTTTCAGGAACATCTCCTGGGTCAAAGCTGTCATCGTAGTCCGCATCTGCCTGAGCCTTGATGAAGTTTACGATACGTTCAACATCATCATCCGAGATAAAGGAACCTTGCAGACGGACTGGATGATTTTCATCAATTGGTTTAAAGAGCATATCTCCTCGACCAAGCAGTTTTTCTGCTCCATTCTCATCCAAGATGGTTCGTGAATCTGTACCTGATGAAACTGCAAAAGCCACACGAGATGGGACATTGGCTTTAATGAGACCAGAGATGACATCAACCGATGGACGTTGCGTTGCGAGAATCATGTGAATCCCTGCGGCACGCGCCTTCTGTCCAAGACGAATGATGGCATCTTCCACTTCCTTGCTAGCCACCATCATGAGGTCTGCCAACTCATCCACAATGACAACAATCAAAGGCAGCGGTACTTGTTTGTACTCAGATTGGCTATTAAATTCCTCAACCTTGGCATTGTAACCAGCGATATTTCGTACTCCAACCTTAGCAAAGAGTTCGTAACGATTTTCCATCTCATCCACAACATTTTGCAGAGCCTTGCTGGCCTTGCGTGGATTTGTCACAACTGGAATCAAGAGGTGAGGAATGTCATTGTAAACAGATAACTCAACCATCTTAGGATCGACCATCATAAACTTGACCTGGTCGGGTCTTGCTTTCATAAGAATGCTAGCGATAATACCATTAACTGCGACTGACTTCCCTGATCCCGTCGAACCTGCAACGAGTAGGTGGGGCATCTTGGAAAGGTCAAAGGTGCGAGCAGTTCCATTGACAGCCTTACCTAGAGGAATTTCGAGGAGATTTTCTGGTTTAGTCTGAGACTGTTCCCAGAGTTCACGGAAGGAAACAGTCGCAATCTCAGAGTTAGGAACCTCAATTCCGACTAAGGATTTACCAGGGATTGGAGCCTCTATCCGAACATCCTTAGCTGCTAGAGCTAGCGCTAAGTCGTCTGCCAGATTGGAAATGCGGTTAACCCGTACACCGACTGCAGGCTTGACTTCATACTTGGTAACTGATGGCCCAATTTCAGCCCGTTCCACCGTCACCTTGATACCAAAGCTAGCAAAGGTTTCTTCTAGGATTTTGATATTTTCTCGAACAATCTTCTTTTCCTTGGACTGATCTTTGGGTTTATCTGGCGCAAAGAGTTGCAAGCTTGGTAACTTGTATTCGAGGGCTTCCTTGGCAGAAAAATCAACCTGTACCTCTTCATCCTCAAAATCCTCTTCCACATCAGGAACGTCAAAATCTGTTTGAGGGAGGATAATCTCCGGTTCAATCCATTCTTCCTCAGGAATTGGTGGGAAATCGTAGTCTGGTACCTCTGATAAGATTTCTCCCGTTTCAGGATCTACAGGAGGAAGCGGTAATGCATCCTGTTCTTCTTGTTCTCTCTGAATTCTTGCTGCTTCTTCAGCTTCTTGACGAGCCTTCTCTTCTTCTCTCTTGATGAAGCGTTCCTGTTTTCTCTGTTCCTGTTTTTCCATGAAAGATCTGAACTGAGCTCCAATAAAGGCTGCAACATCATAAATAGACCAAGGACTAACTAAGAGTGCCCCAACTAGAATCAAGAGGACTCCAATAAAGTACGATCCGATATTTGAGAAAAGAAAGGCTATGGGAATATAAAGTCCGACACCAAGCAGGCCTCCACCAGCGAAGCTAGTCACCCGCATACCAGTCAGGTCCGTCATAACTTGAGACAGGGTCCCTTTTAGAACTGATTGCTCCAAGCCATATTTCCATACTAAGTAGGCCTCAAAAATCAAGAGCAAGCCAGCGAAGATACAGAGAAATCCTGATAGAAGTCCCTCTTGCTTGCGGATCCATTTAAAAAGAAAAAGATAGATGAGGAGACCACCTATGGCCACATAGGCCAAACTTCCGACCACCAGTCGAATGAGATTGTAAAGAGTGACACCTGCTGCGCCGAGTTTGAGGGCTGCAATAATCAACAATAAGGCAATTCCTAAGGAAATCAACATCCTCTGGATAGCCTGTTTTCTTTCAAGTTCTGCTTTAGACGGTCTCCGTCTCGTTTTTGTAGTATTCTTGTTTGCCATTCTTTTATTATACCATATTTCAGAAACTTCTAGAGAAATCAAAAAGACTGCCCACTTTTGTGTTCAGTCATTTGAATGTGATAACTATTGCTTTTCTTCTGCTTCATCACTATATTCAATCTGCTTCTTTCTTAATCCATAAAGCTTTAATACAGAATTTTCATGTTTTGATTTATAAGAAATCAACTTCCTTTTCTTTAAGTAGTCAAGAAGTTTTTCGTTAAATTTAGAATACGAAACCTCTGCTTCTTGATTACCAATTCCTCCGTTACCTTCATTTTGATTTAATTTGTCAAAGGCAACTTCCCATTCGGTGTAGATATCATAATCTATTTGTTCCTTCAAGATTTGCATAATATCCGGTAATTCTAATAAATCTAAATAATCACCTAGCAAAATAAGCTTATCTACTTCTATTTGAATTTCCGAATCAGAAATTAATTTTTCAAAAAGTTCTTTCTTATATTCAAGTAAAACATCATTTGAATTTAGGATAGATTCATACAATGGAACGCTAATTTCATTTTCATCTAATGCTATAAATTGTCTTATATATTTTTTAACTATTTTTTGTATTTTATTTTGAAGCGTCACATCTAACGAATCATATCTGTTTTGATTTATTAAATCATCAAAGTCATACTCATTAAATTTATTATCTAAAAGCAATACTAATAATTCAACTACATATTTTTCATCTATGTCAGGTTTATTTAACGCTCCTCTCATTTCCTCATCATTTCGAACAACATTAGTAGCATTTAAATAATTTTCTATATTTATGAATATAAATTCCTCTAGGTGTACCATAGATCTTTTACGAATAAACTCAAGATTTTCTTTATTGAATTCAATACGATTATTAATTATTAAATTCAATAAATCTTCGTCATCAATATCAGTATTATCAATTCTTTTAAAATAGAGTCCAAGCTGACTAAGTATTCTTTTTCGAATATTATCATTTAACGTTGAAGAACTAATAATATTTTCATTAAAATTATCTTGTATGTCATTATTCAATTTTGAATAAATTTCTTTATCCAACTCAAAATTAGGATTCAGATTAATAAAATCTATCAAAAATTTATCAACTTCCTTATTTTGACTAAAATAGTCTAAAACAATTTCAGTATTTACTTCTGCTTTTTGAGTAATTACAAGATTGTTAATTAGTATCTCTCGATTTTCACTAGATAGGTCATTAAATTTACCTTGAGTATAAGTTATATAAAACTCTGGAATACTAGAGATAATATTTTCTGCTAATGTACTTTTTTTGATATTTTCATCATTATCTAGGTCATTGGATTCATCAGATTCATCACTTCCTAACTTTTCCTGAGGTAATTGATGATTAAATACAACATTATTATTTAATAGTTGTTCAATATACTCAGGTTTATCTCGCATCTCTCCCTCTGATAAAGTAACATACATTAAAATATACTTTAAGAATTCTTCATCAGAAGATTGACAATAATCTAGTAAAGGTTTTAATCCATTTTGACTAGTCATGATTTCATAATTTTTATGTTTTACATCTGATAGCTCTGTTCCCATATCAGAATGCTGTTCCATGAAAAAGAGTACATTGGATTCGCAAATATCGTATAAGCCATTCTTATAAATATAATTCAGCACATTTTCCTCATATCCTGAACTCTCAAAATCAAATTCCTTAATTTTAAAATCTATAGCCGATAAATTGAAATTAAACTTCTCAAAATCACAATAATTATTATGAAAAATATTAAGAAAAACCTCTTGTGTCATCTCTAGATATTTAGAAATCTGTCCTTTTGTTTCTTTTGTACAATCACTCAAATCAACTAAATTCATTAAAGATAATATCAATTTTCTTTTATCAACGTAAATATAATCGCTATGTTTTTGGTTAATATATTCGTTGAAGAGATCCGAGTTATGATGTAGCCATTTTCTCAAAAATACCCTTATATCACGCTCTGAGAAAAACGATTTATTTTCAACATTTAATCTAAATAATTCGTTATAAAAGTCCAGTAAAAATTCCAAAATATTATCTTGGTGAAAGATTAATTTCAACTTCTCATTATGTTCATTAGCATATAACAGAAATCTAAATAAATCATAATTTAACACATTACTACTTTTATAATTTTTTAATTCTAAATAATTAAAGATTTCATCAATGTTTTTTAGAGAAATATTATATTTATTCTGTCTGCCAGAAACAACATTTCTTAAATATTCTTTTTCTTCTACCGTTATAGTATTTTCATAGAAATGATTCAAATAATCTTGATAGCTCTCATCAATATAAGCATTTCTAATTAGGAAAGAAATTATTGAGGATTGAGGATTCTTTCTTATTTCTTCTGTAAAGTCACTTTTAAAATCATCAATATCTGTAGCATATTGATAAACGTCTGATAATCTATAGCTGTCTAGTTCACCAAGTTCATCATTTATTTTCTTAATTTCTTCTTTTAATTTTTCTATTATTTTTTTATTTTTAGTATTCTTTAAACGCTCTTGAAATTCTGGAGTATTCCTACTAGGAAATAAAGAATCAATATCCTCATTTCGCTTATATTGATTATACTCTGCATCATGATAACTATCAAAGGAATAAATTTCACTATCTCCTGCAATTAACTCTTTTATGTAATCATAACGTGTTGAAAAATCTTTTTCAAATTTTCCATTTACTTTAATTATTTTTCTTCCAAATGGTATTTTTAAGATAGTTCCATATAATTCAACTTTATCGTTTAAATGTTCTTCCTCAGCATTCTCTATCTTTCTCTCCAAAGCATTTTTCTTATTATTTAACTCCTCTCTAAGATTTTTTAATGCTATTTCTTTTGAGTTCAACAATTCATATAAATATCCTTGATTCCTTTGTAAAAGTGAAAAATCTTTAGGGAAAATATTTTTATAGACTACCATTGCAAATAGTTTTTCATAATCTAGCTTTAAAGTATTTAATGTGTCTTTATAAGTAAGATACTCATTACAAATATTATTGATTAATCTCATATCGTCAAGATATAAAGAAATATTAAATAAAAACGTCTTGTCTAAACTATCGTATTCCCACATTTCTGTTAGCAATTTTTTTAATATGTCATGAGAATTAGAAGCAGTTACAACAGGGACTATAGGAATAATAAAATCAAAAAACTTCGTTCTTTCTTGTGATTCAAACAAATCATCCTTTACAAGATAGAAAAATACTAGTTTACGTTTGTTATTTGCCTTTCGATTTCTATTGATAACTATATTTAATTCCTTCAATTTTTCAAAAATTCTAGAGTCATTAAAACGTTCAATATCTTCAAATACTATAACATCTGCTTCAGACCGCTTAAACAAATAAAGTATATCATCTAAATAGCGATCAAAATAAGATACCCTTGAACTTTCATTTGAGAAGATTTCAATATCAGTTTCAATTTTTTCTGCTTTTAAGGATAATTTTTTGATAAAACCAAAATCTTTTTGTAGCTTCAGTAAAAAATAAAATCCATATACAATTAAAACAAATAAAATTACTAGTACAAGAAGGGAAATAATAGGTTTCGTAGTCCAAGATAACCAAGAAAAGTTCTGAATCAAACCATTCCATGAAGAAATATTTAGTAAGTATAAGGATAATAATAATACTAAACTTACATAGACCGAAATATTAAAAGGTTTAATCTGCGATTCTGCATCAAGAGTTTTAAAAATGGATCTCCTTATTTTGTTAGGATCTATTTGATGAAGCAATTGATTGATTATTTTCCCTTCAATTGTATTAATTTCACGCTTATCAAGTCCATTTTTTTCACTACTTTTTATTTCATCATATTGCCCCAAAGAAATATGAATAAATCTCTTGTCTTTACGTTTTCTCTCAAAACTCTCAACAACACTACTTTTCCCAGCTCCATAATTACCAGTAATAGCTACATTTGTCACTTCCGAATTATCGTCAATCGCAAACTCAAATGCTTTTTGTGTTACTGGCTTTATTTCAACATCTTTATTTGAAGTAAGTGCTCGAAATTGATATTCTCTTTCCATTAATTTATCTCTCCCTCTAATAATTCTTTAACTATTATTATATCAATTATTTATTGAGATATAAAGCTTTTAGTTACTTCTCGTCTCCTACCTAAATCAGCTATAAAATTAGTTCATTTAGAATCGGGAACATTCTCCTCCACCATGCTGACATGGGACGCTTGTAACTCTTCATTTAGAATATTTTGACTATGGAACTTTTCATTCTCTGGTTTCTTTTCTAGAATCATTCAAGACACTTTTCACCTCCATGGTATTTATACAAACTTTTGCATTCTATCGTTTAAATGAAGAGTGAAAATCTCTACGATCTACTTCTATATCACTTCAAAGCCCATTCTCCCTAACTCCATTATCAAAAAAATGACTACCCACTTTCGTGTTCAGTCATTTTGGTATATGAATTCTTTTTTATGCTTGTGGTTTGCGTAGGTAACCATAAACCACACCACTTACAATTGCGCCAACCAAAACAAAGGCAAGGTAGAGAAGGGCATTTGAAGTAAGGGCGATGACGAAGATTCCTCCGTGTGGCGCCATGAGTTTGATTCCTGCAAGACCAACGAGTCCCCCTGCTACTGCTGAACCAAGGATAAAGCTTGGGATCGCACGAGCTGGGTCAGCGGCACCAAATGGGATCGCTCCCTCAGTGATAAATGACAAGCCCATGATGATGTTCGTCAAACCAGAGTTGCGTTCTTCTTTGGTAAATTTATCTTTGAAAAGAAGGGTTGCGACAAAGATAGCAAGTGGTGGAACCATTCCTCCAGCCATAACTGCTGCCATAGCTACAGAACCACCTGAAGAAACAGTCGCTGCAAGCGTACCTGTTCCAAAGACATAAGCTGCTTTATTGACAGGTCCACCCATATCGACAGCCATCATGCCTCCAAGAACGATACCAAGAAGAACAGCTGAACCTCCTCCAAGACCGCCTAGGAAGTCATTCATAGCAGTGTTGATTGCTGCCATTGGGATGTTAACAGCTAGCATGACAAATCCTGTCAAGATTGTTCCAAGAAGTGGCAAGAGAAGGATTGATTTAGCACCTTCAAGTGAACGAGGAACTTTAACGTATTTCTTGATAGCAAGAACCAAGGCACCTGCGATAAATCCACCAACAAGGGCACCTAGGAAACCAGATGAGACACCTGCAAGAGTTGAAGTTGCTTCACCACCTGCGGCATAAGGAATTTTACCAAAGGCAAATCCTTCTTTAGCAATAGCACCAGCCACGAAACCAGCTACTAAACCTGGTTTTTCAGCGATAGAGTAGGCTACGTATCCTGCAAAAACTGGAAGCATCAAGCCAAAGGCTGCTCCACCAATTTTCATGAACATAGAAGCTAGTTCATGGTAGGATCCGAGATTGCCAAGACTATCTTGTGGCACACCAAAAGCTCCGTCGATTAAGAAGGCGAGGGCAATCATGATACCACCACCGATAACGAATGGCAACATTTGAGATACACCACTCATCAAGTGTTTGTAGAAAGCTCCACCGATACTTTGTTTTTCATTAGATGCTGTTGCAGCTTTTGCTCCATTAGCAGCACGGTAGATTTCAGCATCTCCTGAAAGAGCCAAGTTTATCAATTCTTCTGTCTTACGGATACCGTCTGCAACTGGACGGTTAACCAAAGGTTTTCCATCAAAGCGATCCATCTCAACAGCCTTGTCTGCTGCGATGATAACAGCTTTAGCCTTGCGGATGTCTTCCGCAGTCAATTGGTTCCCAACACCGCTAGCACCATTGGTTTCAACCTTGATCCCAACACCCATTTCAGCAGCCACTTTTTGAAGGGCTTCTTGGGCCATGTAAGTGTGGGCAATACCTGTCGTACAAGCTGTAACAGCTACGATAAAGTCGCCAGAGTCATTGGCAGGTGCTTGAACAGGTTCCTCAACTTTTTCTGAAGCTTGGTCAAAAAGTTCAATAACTTGATCAGCTGATGTTACTTGGCGAAGTTTGTCAGCAAAACCGTCTTTCATCAAGTATTGAGATAATTCTGCCAAGGCTGCCAAGTGAGTGTCATTGGCACCTTCTGGAGCTGCAATCATGAAGAAGAGGTCTGTTGGTTGCCCATCCAAGCTTTCATAGTCAACACCCTTGTTTGACTTAGCAAAGAGAACCGTTGCTTCTTTGACAGCAGAGTTCTTGCTGTGAGGCATAGCAATTCCGTCACCCAAGCCAGTGGAAGTTAGAGCTTCACGCGCTAAGATTCCTTCTTTAAAGGTTTCAAAATCCGTCACGTAACCGTGATCTACCAAACTTTTAATCATCTCTTCGATGACAGCTGTTTTTTCAGTTGCCTGCAAATCCAGCAACATGACATCTTTTCTCAATAGGTCTTGAATTTTCATCGTTTTTCTACCTCAACTTTTTCATATGTTTCTTTAATAAATTCCGCTGTTGCCAAGTCATCCGAGAAAGTAGTTGCTGTTCCGCAAGCTACTCCCCATTTGAAGGCCTCTACTGCATCTTTAGATTTGACAAATTCACCTGTAAACCCAGCAACCATAGAGTCACCAGCCCCGACTGAATTTTTGACTGTTCCCTTGATAGGTTTGGCGAAGTAAGCTCCCTCAGCTGTGACAAGAAGTGCACCGTCCCCAGCCATAGAGATGATAACGTTTTGAGCACCTTTAGCTAACAATTCTCGAGCATATTTCTCGATTTCATCTAAACTTTCGAGTTTCACTCCAAAGATAGCTCCAAGTTCGTGATTGTTTGGTTTAACCAAAAGTGGCTGGTAGTCCAAACTATCAATCAAGGTCTGTCCTTCAAAGTCACAAACCACTTGCGCACCAGTCTGGCGTGTCAAGGCAATCAAATCCTTATAGATAACATTGCCTAGGTTCTTAGCACTCGAACCCGCAAACACCACCGTATCTTCTGCTGTCAAACTAGACAAAATAGCTTTCAATTCTTCCAGCTGAGCTGGTTCCACATTTGGACCTGTTCCATTGATTTCTGTTTCTTGGTCTGCTTTAATCTTGACATTGATGCGAGTATCTTCTGCTACTTGGACAAAACGAGTTTCGATTTCTTCCTCTGAAAGGGTATCTGTGATAAATTTACCAGTAAATCCTCCGATAAATCCAGTCGCAGTATTAGGAATATCCAAGCGCTTCAAAACACGGCTAACATTGATTCCTTTCCCACCAGCAAACTTATCATCACTGTCCATACGATTGACACTGCCGACTTGAACTTGCTCCAAGCGCACGATATAGTCTATGGATGGATTAAGTGTGACTGTATAAATCATACTTCTATTACCTCCGTTTTCTTCTTAATAGCCTGCAAGAGCTCATGCCCTTGACTTGTGATGACAATAGCGCGTTTAAGTGGTGCTACCTTGGCAAAGCAAGTTTGACCAATCTTTGACGAATCAACCAAGACATAGGTTTGTTTGGCATTCTCTAAAATAGCACGCTTAACGGCTCCCTCCTCCATATCTGGAGTCGTATAATAACCATCGTCGACACCATTCATCCCGATAAAGGCACGGTCAAAGTGCAATTGGTTAATTTGATTAAGAGCAACTCCACCGATACATGCATCTGTTGCCATCTTGACACTTCCTCCAACCATGACAGTTGGAATCTGTTTTTCAACCAACTGAACCGCATGGTGAATGGAGTTAGTTACAACTGTAATATTCTTATTAACCAATTCCTTGATTAAAAAAGCAGTTGTCGTTCCAGCATCGATAAAGATGACATCTTTTTCCTTAATAAGAGAGGCTGCTTTTTGAGCCAGTAGCTTCTTCTCTTGAAGGTTTTTGACAGATTTTTCTTGGATGGTTTCTTCTTCCTGCAAGGAGTGAGGTAGTTCTGCTCCACCATGCACACGGCGAAGCTTGTTTTCCGCCTCCAACTCATCCAAATCTCTTCGTACCGTTGATTCTGATGTTTCTAATAGACTAACCAATTTTTCTAGGGAAACTACATGATGTTTATTTAACTCCTCTAAAATCAGTTGCTTCCGCTCAGTTTTTAACACCAAATCACCTCCTGTTATCGTTTACACTATTCATTCTAACACATTTTCTATCAAAGTCAAGCAATTTTTATCACTTTCTTTCAAATTCTATCATTTTTCTTATTTCCAAAATTTTTATTGCAAGATAAGTGGCTTTATGGTAGACTATTTGAGTAAGTATTGGAAGATTACTCAAGAGGCTTAAGAGGCCGTGTTGGAAACGCGGTAGGCGTGTAACAGCGTGCGTGGGTTCGAATCCCATGTCTTCCGTAGAAAAAAGAAAAACTGCACCTCAATGCAGTTTTTTCATCGCTCTAAGAACAATATATAGGAATGAAAGGCTGAGTTACTCTAACTATCACACCACATTTTTGTATCCTAATTCATAAAAAAACAAGTAGTTTATTAAGACTACTTGTTTTTCTTTTAAATCTTAGGATTAGATATTGCTTTTATCTTTTTTATCTGAAGATTTGTCTGTTGATTTATCAGTGGATTTGTTTGAAGATTTATCTGAAGACTTGTCTGTTGATTTATCATTAGACTTAGTTGAGTTTTTACGGACAATTTTATCATAACCTTCTGTATCATCAAGCAACTCTGTCGCCAAAGTACGGTAATCTTCTTGAGAAATCAGCCAGTTTCCATCCTTATCCTTTGTTAATTTGATTTCAGTATCAAAATCACCAGTAGTGAAAGGTGTATGAGCTAAGTTAGGGTCAACGTCACTGTAGGTTGAGAAATCTTTCTTGAATAGATGCTCAAAAATCCAGTAAGAAACCAATGTTTGGTAACGCTTGATGTCAACGTTTGAACCAGCTTGATTGTATTTACCTAGGTTATCAACACCTCCAATAAGAGTAGTGAGAACTTCCCTTGTAGATGAAGCCAATCCTTTAGAGTGTAACTTCTTAGAGTTAAAAGTAACAGTCGCTGTATTTCCTGATTCATCAACCTTCACGTCTTTAACAGTGTAAGAACCGATATCTTGATATAATCTACGTCTCATCTTCAAGAAACCTGAAATGGTTTCTTCTGGAGTTTCTACAGGGAAATCTTTGTGCCATTGTACTGAGTAAGTAGACGCAGGTGAAAGCCCTTCTTCTTTGATTTTTTCACTTGTTTGAACTGCAAATACGGCCTCAGTCCATTTTTCATAAGTGTCGCCATAAATCTTCTTAAATCGAGCAGAGTCGCTAGTAAGAACTGAGTCTAAGAGAATTTCAGCATCTTTTGTAACTTTTTCTTTAACTTCTGCTGCTTCATCCTTCTTCTCAACTTGTTCCGTATTCTCCTTGTTATCAGAAGAAGCTTCAGATGACTGATTAGAAAATACAGAACATGCACCCAAGACAACTGTTGAAAGTGCTAAGATACTTAGTAACTTGATCTTTTTCATGTTTCACCTCTTTATGAAAATTTACTCTTGGAGACCACCTCCAAGGATAGTTGCTTAGAAAAACACTGGGTTTATCTAACGGAGAATGGGGGATTCGAACCCCCGCGCCAGTTACCCGACCTAACGATTTAGCAAACCGTCCTCTTCAGCCTCTTGAGTAATTCTCCACTAACACACTAGAATAAATAGGATACAACGAAGGATACTACAAAGGATACAATTTGGAAAAAATCTACTGTATACCTGTTCATAATGGAGCCGGTGGGAGTCGAACCCACGTCCAAACACCTGCCAACATATTTGTCTACAACCATAGGTTATGTATTGTTTTAACAGTCCCTCGACACATAACTCAAGCCTAGGAACTGCGAGTCTATTAATCTCTTATCAAACCACTAGACAAGGCTTGATCGTATCTCGCTAATCATAAGACCTGTCATTGAACACGAGCAATCCAAATCAGGTCACGCCTGCTGGTTTTTAGGCAGCTAGAGCGTAAGAAGTGTTATTTTTTGCAGTTATATTTAACTGAGCGTTTACGTCGCCACACGGGTTGCAAAATATGCCTCATAATGCCTGTCGAATCCGTAACGACCCCAGGATGTTAGAACTATTATAACCTATCTTCAAAAAAAATGCAAAATCAAGCCAATTCTTTAGAACAGATACGTTTTCAAAGCATCTGATAATGCTTGATAACCGGCTACACTTAGATGGAGGCCATCCGTTGTATAGGCTGATTGAAGTTGCCCTTCTGAATCTGTCAAACTATCATAAATTGGTAGAAAATCTACTTGCATATAGGCGGATGCTAGAGCCTCATAGGCTTGATTCCATTCTCTAATCTTTTTATTGGTACGAATATATACTGTCTGCTTGTATTCTTCTCCTTCATTGACTGGCAGAATAGAAACAAGCTTTATTTGTGACAGCGGATAATCTCGGTTGAGCGATTGAATCACACCTTCAAGATTATCCAAGGCTTCATTCATGGGAATATCTTTTCCGATATCGTTTGTCCCAATTAAGAGAACAATTTGATCGACAGCATCACCATAAAGATGAGCATCCAAATTCTCTAATAAAAGCCTCGTCTGGTAACCTCGGATGCCTCGATTAACAATCGTCTTGACAGTCCCGAGTAACTCTTGCAAAGGGTAGTATTCTACAATCGAATCGCCGATAAAAATCATATCTGGTTCTAAAAGAGAAATCTGATTGAGTTCACGATACTTGGTTTGAATCTTTGCTTGCTCTTTTAGAAGCCAATTTTCTAATAACTGTACTGCCACCTTATCCCTCTTTCTCTAACCACTTTTCTAGGACCTGATAAACGCCCGCCTGGCTGTTAGCTGGTGCTAGGGCAGTCGCAACTGCCTTGACATTATCATCTGCATTTTCCATAGCATAGGCAATTCCAGACAGCTCTAACATTTCGACATCGTTTTCACTATCACCAAAGGCCATGATTTGTTCCGATTTCAAATTCCAGCGCTTGAGTAATTCTTCCAATCCCCAGGCCTTGTGAATCCCAGCTTGGAGGATGTCAATACAGCCATAACCGCTGGAAACAGCTCTTACACGACCATCAAATAAATCATTAATTTCCTGCAAAACTGAACTAGAACGTTCTTCACCAACGACCATGCTCATCTTTAGAACTCCTCCAAAGAGGTCTGAGTTTAGCTCATCCACAAAATTGGTCCTTTGGTAAAGTTTTTCAATCATCTCTGGAGTCATAAATTTTTCCAGGTCTGTAAAAACCGTTCCTTCCTTGACAAAACTCCCATTCATACTGGTAACGACGAACTGATCTCGACACTCCCTCCCTTTAAAATGAAGGAGAGCCTTGTCAACCATAGCATCATCCCAAGTCTGGGCCTGAAGTAGCGTATCATACTCAAATATACGAGCGCCGTTAGCAACAACCAAGATCACTCGACTCGCCAAGTGCTCCAATAATTGCCTCATACGGTGAACTTCATTCCCTGTCGCAATGACAAAACGGATATCCCTTTGATCCAGCTGATCTAAAATCTTTTCCAAGCGGGGCAGATCTAGCTGCCCCCTCGGGTCTAGCAAGGTTCCATCCATGTCTGTTGCAATTAATTTAATCGTCATCATATCTCCTTTAGAGTGAGCGTCTACCACTTCAACCCTACATGTTCATTCATTTCTTTATAGGCCGTGTCAATTCGTTCTTTGGTCGCCTCGTCCAACTTGTCACGGTGACTGCCTCCTTCAATGAAGTCCTCTAGGATATAGGTCTGATAGAGGAAAAGCGGATAGCCTTCTGGAGAGTATGTCCCTTTGGGTGTTCGATTGACCCAAGTTGGATGCGCTTTGGCCGTTTCAATCCTAGTCTTGCCATCTTTTTTCTTAATGGTCACATCCATGAGAACACCGCGCTCCGTCCACTTGGCATTTTCCTCGTCTTGCATGGTTTCAATGCGTTGATTTGAGAGGAAATTTCCCATGGAGTAGATGATCAGTTTTTTGTCACCATCTTTTTCAACTGTTTCAGCAGGTTCAACGACGTGAGGATGCCCTCCAAAGATAATATCGGCTCCCCAGTCAATCATCTTATGGTACAGTGTTTTCTGTTCTTCCGTTGGTTCTAGTTGGTACTCAATTCCCATCTGAGGCATGATGACAGTAATATCTGCTTCCTTCTCTGCACGCTCGATTTCCGCCTTCATCTTATCTTCATTCAGGTCAGAAAGATAGCGATTATAGTCCTCTTGAGAGATATACTGCTCAATGCCATTAAAACCGTAGGAATAGGCCAGGAGAGCTACCTTGATACCATTGACTTCCTTGATGACTATAGGTGCTTGGTCTCGGGATTCATGCGTGTAGACTCCGATGGGTGTCATTCCAGCCTTTTCAATAGCTTGAGCCGTTGAAACCACTCCCTCAATTTGAGAATCCAAGATATGATTATGAGCCAAGTCTAGAACTTGGTAGCCTGCATCCTTGATCGCATCCATGACTTCCCCTGGTGCATTAAAGAGAGGATAACCTGCCAAGTAGTGGTCCTTGTTCACCGTTCCTTCAAAGTCACCAATCACCAAATCCGCTTGTTTGAGCCAGGGTTTTACATACTCAAAATTTTCATGGAAATCGTAGCTACCATCTTCTTTCAGAGCTGTTCGGTAGATGGGGATATGGTAGAGAAGGTCACCATTTGCCATGATACGCGCCGTCGTTTCACCAGACTGATCTTCCTTGGATTGACCAGATGTACTAGCAGAATCAAGAGTTTGACTACTAGGACTCGTTCCCTTACTACCTTGTACTGCTCGAACTAATAAGTTTCCCCCCATGGATAAGGCAACTGCAAGCAATAACACAATAATAAACTGGGCATTGGTCCAGGATTTATAATTCCGAAAGAAATCCACACTAGTTCTCCACACCCCATAAAGAGAGCCCTGAGACCGTCTATCTTGTCGCTTTTCCATCTTTATTCCCCCTTGCTTTTACTGCAAGTCTTTTCTTTTATTATACCACAGACAAAAGAGGAATACCGTTTATTATATTATTTTTTAGGAACTTCTGCGACTTTCTTTCTCGCCTATTTTGTGTTATCATGTAGAGGTAATGAAAGGAGAGAAAATGTCTGCTATAGAACGTATTACAAAAGCTGCTCATTTAATTGATATGAACGATATTATCCGTGAGGGAAACCCTACTCTTCGCGCAGTTGCTGAGGAGGTCACTTTCCCACTGTCTGACCAGGAAATCATCCTTGGCGAAAAGATGATGCAATTCCTCAAACATTCCCAAGATCCTGTTATGGCTGAAAAGATGGGGCTCCGCGGTGGTGTTGGGCTGGCTGCTCCCCAGCTGGATATCTCAAAACGCATTATCGCCGTTTTGGTCCCAAATATTGTAGAAGAAGGTGAAACTCCTCAGGAAGCCTACGATTTGCAAGCTGTTATGTACAATCCAAAAATTGTCTCTCACTCTGTTCAGGACGCTGCTCTTGGCGAAGGAGAAGGTTGCCTTTCTGTTGACCGAAACGTTCCAGGCTATGTTGTCCGTCATGCCCGTGTCACTGTTGATTACTTTGACAAGGATGGCGAAAAACACCGAATCAAGCTCAAAGGTTACAACTCTATCGTTGTCCAACATGAAATTGATCATCTAAACGGAATCATGTTTTACGATCGTATCAATGAAAAAGATCCATTTGCTGTTAAAGATGGTTTACTGATTCTGGAATAAAGAAAATCCCGTTGCAAGACGGGGTTTTGTGTTATAATAGATGCATGAAAACAAATGATATTGTCTATGGCGTCCATGCCGTTACTGAAGCCCTCCTTGCAAACACTGGAAATAAACTTTACCTCCAAGAAGATCTTCGAGGTAAGAATGTTGAGAAAGTCAAGGAACTGGCTACAGAAAAGAAGGTATCCATTTCTTGGACTTCAAAAAAATCCCTCTCTGAGATGACTGAAGGCGCTGTCCACCAAGGTTTTGTTCTACGAGTGTCCGAATTTGCCTATAGCGATCTGGATCACATCCTTTCCAAAACACGACAAGAAGAAAATCCTTTGCTATTGATTCTGGACGGGTTAACTGACCCCCATAATTTAGGTTCTATCTTAAGGACTGCTGATGCGACCAATGTTTCAGGTGTCATTATTCCCAAGCACCGTGCTGTCGGAGTGACTCCTGTCGTTGCCAAAACGGCCACAGGTGCTATTGAGCATGTACCGATTGCCCGAGTGACCAACCTCAGTCAAACCCTAGACAAACTCAAGGCTGAAGGCTTCTGGACCTTTGGAACGGATATGAACGGTACCCCTTGCCACAAGTGGAATACAAAAGGGAAAATCGCCCTCATCATCGGAAATGAAGGGAAAGGCATCTCTAGCAACATCAAAAAACAGGTCGATGAGATGATTACTATTCCCATGAATGGGCATGTTCAAAGTCTCAATGCCAGTGTTGCTGCAGCCATTCTCATGTACGAAGTTTTCCGAAACCGACTATAAAAAGTTTCCAATCAAGTGATTGGAAACTTTTTTCTTAACTATGTTCTGTAATAAATTTGTAAGCTTCTTGACCAGCGATAGCCCCATCTCCAACTGCTGTTGTCACTTGGCGAAGGTCTTTCTGGCGAACATCTCCAACTGCAAAGATACCGTCAACGGCAGTTTTCATGTGATTATCTGTCACAATCCAGCCTGCCTGGTCTTGAATATTCAATTCTTTAACAAAATCGCTAACAGGATCCAAACCGACATAGATAAAGACACCACCGAAGGCTTGCTCTGTCACTTGACCCGTTTTTACATTTTCAAATACGACAGATTCTACTCGGTTTTCACCTTTGATTTCCTTGACAACAGAATCCCAGATAAAGTTGACTTTCTCATTTGCAAAAGCACGGTCTTGCAAAACCTTTTGGGCACGAAGTTCATCTCGACGGTGAACAATAGTGACGGACTTGGCAAAGCGAGTCAAGAAGAGAGCTTCTTCTACCGCTGAATCTCCACCACCAACTACGAGCAAGTCTTGATCACGGAAGAAAGCTCCATCACAGACCGCACAGTAAGAAACACCTCGACTGTTCAGTTCTTCTTCTCCGGGAACTCCCAAAAGACGGTGTTTAGAACCAGTTGCTACAATGACAGTACGGGTTTCGTAAACTTGATCATCAGTGATTACCTTCTTAAAGTCACCCTGATCTTCAATATTTTCAACATAGCCATAAAGATGCTCCACTCCAAGGTTTTCAAGTGGTTCAAACATCTTTTCAGCCAATTCAGGTCCACTGATGTTGGCATAACCTGGATAGTTTTCAATATCAGATGTGTTATTCATTTGCCCGCCTGGCAGACCACCTTCAATCAAAGCCACTTTCAGATTGCTGCGAGCAGCATATAAGGCAGCGGTCATTCCCGCAGGTCCAGCACCGATAATAATCGTATCGTACATTTCGATTCCTTCTTTCTTGTTGTAACTATCTTTATTCTAACTCATTCTTGCTAGTCACGCAAGGATTATGCCTTGAAAACCAAGAGCAAACTCATGACGGCAAAGGATAACACTGGAACGACCAAAACTCCAATCATAATCATATCATAGAGATGGGCTTGGCGAGCTTTGGCTGTCTTGTCCACACCAGACATGGCTCTCAACCCAATCCAAATCCCCAGAAAAATCACGACAAGGATGGCCGTTAAGATCAAACTCTCGAAATACAAAGAAAATAGATGCAGTAGCATGATCTCTCTCGTTTCTATCTTTTTTAAAGAGTAAACTCAGCTAGTCCAACTAACTGAGTTTTCCTTTTTTCTATTATATCAAATATAAGTCCGTTTGTAACTAGCGAAGAATTCTTTTGTCCGTTCTTCTTTCGGATGATTGATGATTTCATCAGGGGTGCCGGACTCGATGATTTTCCCTTTATCTAGGAATAAAACCTTGTCTGCCACTTGGGCTACAAAAGACATATCGTGACTGACCAAAATCATGGTCTGACCTGACTTGGCAGCATCTGCAATAGACTTCTCTACCTCACCGACCAATTCTGGGTCGAGGGCTGAAGTGGGTTCGTCCAAGAGCAAGACATCTGGTTTCATAGCAAGCGCACGCGCGAGGGCAACCCGTTGCTTTTGTCCACCTGATAAGTGGCGAGGATAATGGTTTTCACGGTCAGAAAGACCAACCTTGGCCAACTCTTCCTTGGCGATTTTTGTTGCTTCCTCGTCCGATAATTTCTTAACGACAACCAAACCTTCCTTGACATTGTCAAGAGCTGTTCGGCGTTCAAACAAATTAAACTGTTGGAAAACCATAGACAACTTGCGACGAAGGGTTAGGATCTCTTCTTGGCTAATCTGAGAAAAATCAACTTTAAAATTGTCAATCTGAATCGTTCCACTATCTGGAGTTTCAAGGTAGTTCAAACTACGAAGAAAGGTTGATTTCCCTGCTCCAGATGAACCAATCAAAGCCACTACCTCACCTTTTTTGATATCCAAGTTCAGATGATTCAAGACTGTCTGTCCTGAAAAGGATTTGCTTAAATTCGAAATCTTAATCATTAACGAAGGTCTCCTTTCACATCTGTAGATACTGCATCCGGCGCTGAGATAGCCATTCTTCTCTCAATGAAACGGCCGAGGCTTTCAATTCCAATATTGACTACCCAATAAACAAGGGCAACGGAGATGAAACGTTCAAAATAGCGATAATCAGCTCCACCTAAAATCTGAGCTTGGGCAAAGACCTCCACAACCCCCGCACTAAAGGCTAGAGAAGTTCCCTTGGTCAAACCGATAAGGGAGTTAATCAAAGTCGGCGTCGCTACCACCGCCGCATTTGGAATAATCACGCGACGGTAAACTTGCGCACGAGTCATACCCAAACTGCGTGCCGCCTCAATTTCACCTGGATTAACAGAAAGGATGGCTGCACGAATCGTTTCACTTGCATAAGCCGCCTCATTAAAAGCAAAGGCCACAATCGCAAAAAGTGCCGCTGGAATCGCATTGATATTGAAACCAGTGCCCCATTGCTGGTTGATAGCTTTCAGTGCCAAAGGTATTCCATAGTAGGTCAACATAAGTTGAACTAGGATTGGGGTACCTTTTAAGAAGCTAACGAAAAAGGCCTGCAAGGGATATAGAATTTTAACACGATTGATCTTAACAATGGCAAAAATTAGGGCAAGTAGCAAACCAAAGAGTGCACCTCCAAGTGTCAACATCAAGGTTGTAGGCAATTGTTGGATAATCCTTGGAATTCCATCAAAGACCGAACGCAAACTAAAGAGCTTACCATCCGGAATGAGTTGCATCAAACTTTGGTACCAATCTGATGCTAAAAATGTTGTAACAGTCATAAAAACATCCTCTCCTGATAATGATTCATTCTATCATACTTCTGCTCGCAAGCAAATTATTTGCTACGGGCTGCTCAGACTTCGTCTATCTTCTAGTTTATCACACTTTAAAACAGGGAGGCTATATATTTTACCTATCAAGGAGATAAATAAAAACTATCTCAAACCTAAGTTCTCATAGGGTTTTCTATAGCCGATTTGTTTAACAGCACCATTCTCCACCAAAATTGGACGTTTCAATAACATGCCATCACTGGCTAGAAGCTTGGCTGCTTCTTGTTTTGACAAACTTCCCACCTTATCTTTCAAGCCCAGTTCGCGGTATTTGATCCCGCTAGTATTGAAAAATTGTTTCACTTCAAAACCGGAAGTTTCCAACCAGTCCAAAATCACGTCTTCACTTGGTGTTTCTTCTACGATGTGGACAGCTTTATAGTTCACACCGAGTTGGTCTAGTTCATTTTTTGCTTTCTTACAAGTTGAACATTTTGGGTATTCGATAAATTCTAACATCTTCTTTTCTTTCTATTCTTTATTTTCTTGAAATGCTGCACCTTCATGTTGCAAGAGCCAGGCTTTCTTTTCGACTCCCGATGCATAGCCTATCAAGCGATTGCCTGACCCTAGCACACGATGACAGGGAACGAGTATGGACCAAGGATTGCGCCCCACTGCTCCGCCAATTGCTTGGGCAGAAGCTACTTGCAAGTCTTGCGCTATTTGTCCATAAGTCACTGTCTGACCATAAGGAATGGCCTGTAAGTAAGCCCAGACTCGCTTTTCAAAATCTGTTCCAATAGGAGCCAAAGGTAAGTCAGATAGATCCTGAACACTGCCTTCGAAATAGGTATCTAAATAGGAAATAACTTGCTCTAATACAGGATGGCTAGCAACTTCTTCTATCGTTTCATCCCCTAATCCCCTCTCAAAATGAGTTTGGTTCTGTACCCAAATTCCATACAGATATTGCTCGTCAGCAACTAAGGATAAGGTTCCAATTGGCGACGGGTAGAGCATTTTTGCGTACTTATTCTGCTTCATTTTTTTAATTTCTGATAGGCCAAACGTTCCCCATCAACTGGAACCTTACCAACCTGTTGAAAACCTAGCTTTTCAAAGATATGCTGCATGGCCTTGTTTTGTGCATGCGTATCTGAACGAAAATCTAGATAATCAAAACCTTCAATCAAGCCTTCTAGGAAAGTCTGAGCAACACCTTGTCCTTGGACATCTGCTAGCACAGCGATACGGTGAAAGACCAGATATTCTGATTCTCCCTCCTGCCAACTTCCTTCATAAATAGCTTCATAGGCTTTCTCTGGGCTCTTGGTCACAGCAGCATAGGCTAGCAGTTCTCCTTCTTCCAAGGCCACATAGGCTTGGCCTGAGATAATATCATCAATAATGATATCGGCATTTGGATAGCCATTTTGCCACTGGTCGCTACCAGAATCAGCTAAGCACTTTTTGGCATCCTCCATCACCTGCATAATCGCATCTACTTCGTTTGGAAAAGCTAAACGAATCTCCATCTTTTCCCCTCATTTCTAACTATTTTCTCTCATCATAGCATAATTTAAAGCTTTCTACAAGCAGTTGAAACTTGACTTTTGTTTTTTATTATTTTATAATCTAGTTATCAAAACTAGATAAAAAGGAGTTGGAAATGAATTCTATCTTTTCCTACCCAAAATGGGAAGACATTCCAAACATTGACCTCTATCTGGATCAGGTTTTGCTTTATGTCAACCAAGTCTGTGCCCCCATCTCTCCAGATAAAGAAAAGGGTCTGACCGCATCCATGGTCAATAACTATGTCAAACATGGTTACCTGACAAAGCCAGACAAGAAAAAATACCAACGCAAACAGATTGCCCGTTTGATTGCCATCACCACTCTAAAGTCTGTCTTTTCAATCCAAGAAATCGCCCAGACCCTCAATACTCTACAAACTCAAGCGAGTTCAGACCAGCTCTACGATGCTTTTGTGGACTACATGAACCATGGGATTGATCCAGAAAATTCTATTATCCAAACTAGCTGTCAAACGGTTAAACTCTATCATCAAACTCTAGACTTAATCCTTATCAAAGAAGAGGAGGTATCCCAATGAATACCAGCCTAAAACTCAGTAAAAAACTCAGTTTTGGAGAGGAAATTGCTAATAGCGTGACCCATGCTATCGGTGCCGTTATCATGCTCATCCTACTCCCCATTTCATCCACCTATAGTTATGAAGCACATGGATTTTTATCGTCTTTTGGCGTTTCTATCTTCGTTATCAGTCTATTTCTCATGTTCCTCTCGTCAACCATTTACCACTCTATGGCCTATGGTTCGACCCACAAATACGTCTTGCGAATCATCGACCATTCTATGATTTATGTGGCTATCGCAGGCTCTTATACGCCGGTCGTATTGACCTTGATGAATAACTGGTTTGGCTATCTCATTATTGCCATTCAGTGGGGAACGACCATCTTTGGCATCCTTTATAAAATCTTTGCTAAAAAGGTCAATGAGAAATTCAGCCTTGCCCTTTACCTGATCATGGGCTGGTTGGTTCTGGCTATCATTCCTGCCATTATCAGTCAAACAACACCAATTTTCTGGAGTCTCATGGTAACTGGCGGACTCTGTTATACAGTTGGAGCTGGATTTTACGCTAAGAAAAAACCTTATTTCCACATGATTTGGCATCTCTTTATCCTAGCAGCATCTGCACTCCAATATATCGCGATTGTTTATTACATGTAAAAAAGTTGAGAATCTTTTCTCAACTTTTTTCTTTGCACATATTGATAAAGTACTGGTGCAAGCGAGCATCATCTGTCAATTCTGGATGAAAAGAGGTTACCAGCATATTTTTTTCTTGCGCCGCAACGATTTGATCATCAACTGTTGCTAGAATTTCTACACCCTCTCCAACACTGCTGATAATTGGTCCGCGGATAAAGGTCATGGGAATCTTGCCAACTCCCTTACATTCTGACTCTGTATAGAAGCTTCCTAGTTGGCGCCCATAAGCATTGCGCTCAACCACTATATCCATGGTTCCAAGATGACTTTCTTCCTGAGAAATAATTTCCTTAGCTAGCAAAATCAAACCTGCACAAGTTCCAAAGACTGGAAGTCCAGATAAAATAGTTTCTCGGATTGGAACCAGCATCTGCTGGTCACGCAAGAGTTTGCCCATGGTTGTAGACTCACCGCCAGGTAATATCAAACCCTCCAAGTCACTCTGATACTGTTGAAAATCATCTAAATTTCTGATTTCTACACTAACAACACCTAACTTTTCTAGCACTTTTGCATGTTCTGCAAAGGCGCCTTGCAAGGCTAGTATTCCGATTTTCATCTATTTTCCTCGCTCAGCCATGAGAATTTGGATTTCATTCTCATTGATACCAACCATGGCTTCTCCTAGGTCTTCAGAGATTTGAGCCAAAATTTGAGGATTTTGGTAGTTGGTTACGGCCTTAACGATAGCACTTGCTCGTTTAACAGGATCTCCCGACTTGAAAATACCTGAACCGACAAAGACGCCCTCTGCTCCCAATTGCATCATCAATGCCGCATCTGCTGGCGTTGCAACACCTCCAGCTGCAAAGTTTACAACTGGCAATTTTCCATGTTCATGAACGTATTGGACCAATTCTACAGGGACTTGCAAGTCCTTGGCAGCCACATAAAGTTCATCTTCACGAAGATTTTGAATACGGCGTATTTCTTGATTCATCATGCGCATATGGCGAACGGCTTGAACGATGTCACCTGTCCCCGGTTCTCCTTTTGTCCGAATCATGGAAGCTCCCTCAGCGATACGACGCAAGGCTTCACCCAAGTCCTTAGCTCCACAGACAAAAGGAACTTGGAATTCCTTCTTATCCACATGGAAACGGTCGTCTGCTGGAGACAGCACTTCACTCTCATCGATATAGTCAATCTCAATAGCCTCTAAAATCTGAGCTTCAACAAAATGCCCGATTCTAACCTTGGCCATCACTGGAATACTGACCGCTTCTTGGATTTCCTTAATCATCTTTGGATCACTCATACGGGAAACCCCACCCGCTGCACGAATATCAGCTGGAATCCGCTCCAAGGCCATAACAGCTGCCGCACCAGCTGCCTCTGCGATACGGGCCTGTTCAGGGTTCTGAACGTCCATGATAACCCCACCTTTGAGCATCTGTGCCAAGTTTTTATTTAGTTCATAACGATTTTCAGTCATTTCTTAATCCTCATCATCTGTATTGGTAGCTACCATTTTATTTTAAGCCAGATTAGAATGAAGTACAAGATAAAAAAAGGATAATTGTATGGGTACAGATTGATGCTCAATGAAAATCAAAGAGCACACTAGGAAGCTAGCCGCAGGTTGCTCAAAGCACTGCTTTGAGGTTGTAGATAGAACTGACGAAGTCAGTAACATATATACGGTAAGGCGAAGCTGACGTGGTTTGAAGAGATTTTCGAAGAGTATAACTAAAAAACTATCTGACCTTCAATTAAGGCCAGATAGTTCATCAATTTTTATTTTTCAGCTGTAAGTGCAGCCATTGTAATGTAATTGTATGGTTTGTTAAAGTGTGGCAAGAAGAATAGGTCTGTCAATGCCAATTTATCAATTGTTACATGCTCTTGGATAGCAAGTGAGAACATGTGGATTCCCATACTGATAGCAGCATCATGTGACACCATTTGTGCACCAAGGATTTCGCGGCTGTCTTTGTCAAAGACAATCTTGATGGCAACTTCGTGGTTGTCATGTTTTATAAATTCTGGTTTTTGAAGATCGTTAAATCCAGTTTCAGTTGCATTATAGCCTGCAGCTTTGGCTTTTTCAAGAGTCAAACCAGTTGAAACCATGTGAAGACCGTAGATTGAGATACCGTTTGATCCTTGAACTCCGATTCCTTCCAATTCATGTCCACAAGCGTTATAAGCACCAACGATACCAGTACGTACAGCGTTAGATGCAAGAGCAATGTAGCTTGTATCTTTACGAGCATTGTCATAAACAGTTGCACAGTCACCAACAGCGTATACACCAGGGATAGATGTTTCTTGTTTCTTATCTACAAGGAAGGCACCGTTACGGAAAAGTTCAATCTTACCGTCAGCAAGAGCTGTGTTTGGACGGAAACCAACAGCAAGAACCACCATATCTACATCAAATGTTTCTTTGTCTGTTACCAAGCGTTCAACTTTTCCATCACCTTGGATGGCTTTAACTGTTTGACCAAGAGCCAAGCGGATGTTGTGGTCTTCCAAGTTCTTCGCCATCATTTGTGTGAAATCTTTATCATAGTAACCGTTCAAGACAGTGTCTACGATATCGACAAGCACAACTTCTTTTCCAAGACGCTCGAAAGCTTCGGCAAGTTCTACACCGATGTAACCACCACCAACAACGGCAATGCGCTCAAGGTGTTTGCTCTTGTCTTCAAGTTTTTCAATAACTTCTTCAGCGTTTTGGTACAATTTAACAAATTGTACATTTTCAAGAGTTGCTTTGAATTCGCGGTTGCCCTTAACGATTTCAACACCTTCGATTGGAGGCAAGATTGGAGTTGAACCAGTTGCAAAGATCAATTTGTCATAAGACTCTTTGTGTTCTTTACCTTCAACTTCTGCAGTCACAACTTTGTTATCGTAGTCAATTGAAAGAACTGGTGAGTTCATGTAAACTTTAGCACCTTTTGCTTCCAATTTTTCTTTATCAGAGTAGAAGAGACCTTCTGGGCCATCAATTTGTTCCCCGATCCAAAGCGCCATTCCACAACCAAGGAATGAAATATTTGAGTTTTGGTCAAATACTACGATTTCGTTCTCATGTCCGAAGTTGTCCAACATCGTATTAATACAAGCTGTACCAGCGTGGTTAGCACCAACTACAACGATTTTACTCATAGAAAAATTCCTACCTTTAATTTTTGATTTACCCTTCTAGTATATCATTTACTGTTAGCGTTTACAAGGCATTTGCTCAGAATTCTCTTTTTTTCAGAAAAAATACACCTAACATTGATAAATCTAATTTTTCTATTATTTTCATACTAATTTTGAGCATATTTCTTGACTTTTTGTCAAAATTCATTTGTGAAAACGCTGACTTTATGATATGCTAGATACATGGAAAGAAAATGTAAGGGGTTTAATTTTTCTTTAACGACCTTATATTGATTGATTTCCTATAAAGAGAAAGGAGCTGGTAGCTTGCCTCTTCATTCACGTTCTGAACGGCTAATGGGAACAACTATCACGATTTCATTAGTAGATGAACAGGCTGATTGCCTACTTCAAGGAGCCTTTGATTTGCTCAAGGAGCTCGAATACCGCTTCAACGCCAACAGTCAAGAATCCGAACTGATGGAAATCAACTACCAGGCTGGGATCGCACCTGTTAAGGTTCATCCTGAGCTATTTGAACTGATTTCTCTTGGATTAGAACACAGCCTAGCTCCATCTAGCCATCTCAATATCAGTATTGGTCCCTTGATTCAAACCTGGCGAATCGGATTTGCAGATGCACGACTCCCAGAGCTAAACGAAATCGAAGCTGTCTTGCCTCTAGTTAACCCGTATTTTATCAAGTTGGATCCGACTAGCTCTACTGTCTTTTTAGAGAAGAAAGGAATGAAGCTTGATTTAGGTTGTTTAGCCAAGGGCTATAGTGCAGATAAGGTTGCCCAGTATTTAAAAGCACACGGTGTCACCTCTGCCCTGATCAATCTCGGAGGAAATATCCTCACCATCGGGAACAATCAATCCAAAGATGGGAAAGTCTGGCAGATCGGGATTCAAGATCCACGAAATCCTCGTGGCAATCATCTCCTAACCATTCCTGCTTCTAACAAATCCGTTGTCACTTCAGGTATCTACGAACGCCACCTGACAGTAGATGGAAAAGACTATCACCATATCTTTGATAGTGAGACAGGATTTCCTGTCGAAACCGATCTTGCTAGCCTGACGATTATCTCTGATAAATCCGTTGATGGTGAGATATGGACAACTCGCCTTTTCGGAGAACGAAGCGCTTCTATCCTCTGGCAAGTCGAAAGTATAGATGGTATTGAAGCCATCCTCATCGACAAAGAAGGACGCCTTGCTTGTTCTTCAGGCCTTCAAAATTGTATCATGTAAAAAGAGAAAGGAAATCTCATGCTAAAACTTATTGCCATTGTTGGAACGAACTCTAAACGTTCTACAAACCGCCAATTGCTCCAATACATGCAAAAACACTTTGCTGATAAAGCTGAAATTGAACTCGTTGAAATCAAGGATATCCCTGTTTTCAACAAACCGGCAGATAAGCAACTTCCTGCTGACATTCTTGAAATTGCAGCTAAAATTGAAGCATCCGATGGTGTCATCATCGGTACCCCTGAGTACGACCACTCTATCCCTGCAGTTTTGATGAGCGCTCTTGCTTGGCTATCTTATGGTATCTACCCACTTTTGAACAAACCAATCATGATTACTGGTGCTTCATACGGTACACTTGGTTCATCTCGTGCCCAATTGCAACTTCGTCAAATTTTGAACGCTCCTGAAATTAAGGCAAATGTTCTACCAGATGAATTCTTGCTTTCTCACTCTCTTCAATCATTTAACCCAAGTGGTGACTTGGTTGACCTTGACGTCATCAAGAAATTGGATGCCATCTTTGATGACTTCCGTATCTTCGTGAAGATTACTGAAAAATTGCGCAATGCACAAGAATTGCTTCGCAAAGATGCAGAAGAATTTGACTGGGAAAATTTGTAAGATAGGAGACCGAAAGAATGAAATTTGTTGGACTTGTTGGATCAAACTACGATCAATCATATAACCGCAAACTCTTGGAATTTATCCGTCGCAATTTCAAATTCAAATTTGAATTAGAAGTTCTTGAAATCGACGAAGTTCCAATGTTTAACCAAGACGAAAAATGGGACGAAAGCTTCCAATTGCGTTTCTTGTATAACAAGATTACACGTGCTGATGGTGTCATTATCGCCACTCCTGAGCACAACCACACTATCTCAGCTTCACTCAAATCTGTACTTGAATGGCTTTCATACGAAGTTCATCCATTTGAAAACAAGCCTGTTATGATTGTGGGTGCATCATACTACGACCAAGGAACGTCACGCGCCCAAGTTCACCTTCGTAAAATCCTTGATGCTCCAGGTGTCAATGCCTACACGCTTCCAGGTAACGAATTTCTTCTTGGCAAAGCTAAGGAAGCTTTTGATAACAACGGAAATATCACCAACGAAGGAACTGTTAAATTCCTTGAAACTTGCTTAGATAACTTTGTAAAATACGTAGGAGTCGTTTCGAAATTGAAAAAACCAAAACCAATCGAACCAGAAGACTTGGATTGTGGAAAACCAATTGCTACAACCATTACAGAAGTTGACCCTGACGATCCAGAATGGGTAGAAAAAGTTGCAGCAATCACTGGCGCTGTTTCTGGTGATACCTATGTCAAATTGGACCACGGTATCCTGACAGTTAACCAAATCGATATGTTCTTGAAAGCTATGCCATTTGAATTGACATACGCTGACGACAACAACCAATTCCTCTACTACAACAACGCTCACCAAGATCCAGACACCATGTTCGCTAAACGTGTACCACCTCAATCAGGTAGCCGTATGTCGACTGTTCATGGTTCTCTTCCACCAGCACGTATGAAGAATGTAGAGTGGGTTATCGGAACACTTCGCAACGGAAACCAAGAATACGTCCGTACGATCGTTCCGGGTTCTCCTGCAGGTGTCATCAACACCCACAACTACCAAGCAATGTACTATCCTGATGGATCATACGCTGGTATCAATGAAATCGTCTTTAACTTCCAACCATGGCTTGACTGGTACCTAAAAGAGACTGGGCAACGTTTGGTAGGTGGTAGCGGACCATTTGCCCCTGCTGCTGGAGGTCATCGAGACGCCGATGCTACTTCTGGTGCTTCTGATTCAGGTGATGCTGGAGGCCACGGTGGTGACGCTGATGCTACTTCTGGTGCAAGCAACTAAGAAACTAAAAAGGAGCCATTTGCTCCTTTCAGATCGAATACAAAGTCCTTAGAAGACACTTTTCTAAGGGCTTTTCTTTTTGTAAAGTTGTATCATAGAGGTAAGAAAAGTTGTGAGGTGCTAACTATGTTTCACAAAGAAAAACCAGATTATCATCGCTGCCAATATGGCTTCTATACGATAGACGAATTGGTCCCAAGAGATCACTTTCTTCGCCAAGTGGAATCAGAGGTTGATTTTGACTTTATCTATGACTTAGTTGAAGATACCTATAGTCCAGATAATAGTCGTCCTAGTCTCGATCCCGTCATGTTAGTCAAAATTCCTTTGATTCAATGCTTTTATGGCATTCGCTCCATGCGCCAAACCATTAAAGACATTGAAGTAAACGTAGCCTATCGTTGGTTTCTTGAACTAAGCTTGGATGACAAGGTGCCTCATTTTACCACATATGGAAAGAATTACAGTCGTCGCTTTCAAGATAAAGAACTGATTACCGAGATATTTTTACAAGTACTCCATCAAGCTTTATTTGCTGGTTTAATGTATCCTTCGGAAATATTTGTGGATGGTACCCATATCAAAGCTGCAGCTAACAGTCACAAGTATCATAAGGAAATGGTTGCCCAACAAGCTAAATTTATGAGTGAGCAATTGGAAGTTGAGATTGATGTAGATAGGAGAAAACACGAAAAAAAGTCCTTAAAGCCCGCAAAAGAAAGCGAGGCTAAGGAAAAGAAAATCTCAAGGACAGATCCTGAGAGTGGTTGGTTCCACAAGGGGGAACACAAGGAAGTATTTGCCTATTCTGCCCAAGTAGCGTGTGATAAGCATGGTTGGGCCTTGGCTTATAGTGTTGAAGCAGGAAATGTACACGACAGTCAGGCTTTCCCTGCCCTTTTTTCAAAGTTAGAAGCTTTCTCCCCACGCTACATTATTGCGGAATCAGGCTATAAGACCCCAGCTATTGCCCATTATTTATTACAGCGAAACATTATCCCTGTCTTCCCCTATACCCGCCCCAAGGGAGTAAGGGGGAACTTAAGACCCGGTGATTTTGTTTATGATGCCTTCTATGACTGTTACCTCTGTCCAGAGAACCAAGTATTAGCCTATCGCACGACGACCCGAGCAGGCTATCGTGAGTATAAGAGTGATCCAAAAGTATGTATCGCCTGTCCCCTATTATCCGTTTGTACCCAGAGCCAGAATCAGCAGAAAGTCATCACAAGACATGTATGGAAAGACGAACTTGAATATTGTGAAGAGATTCGACACCAAAGAGGGATGAAGGAGCTTTATAAGAAGCGCAAAGAAACAATTGAGCGACTCTTTGGGACTTGCCAAAGAATACCACAACCTTCGTTATACAAGAGAGAAAGGCAAGTCCAAGATGGAAGATAAGATTGGGCTTACTTTAGCGTGTTTGAATCTCAAAAAACTAGTAAAAATGAGGGTGGACAAGCCTTTTTATTTTGTTCAAATGACCATTATTCTATCAAAAGATGGAATTTTAGCCTGACAAACAGAAAAAGACAAACACCATTTGGAATGTTTGTCTTCAATCTAAGACGGAAGACCCTTCTTCCGTCTTATTTCTGGTATCGAGACTCTGGAATCAATCGATTCCAAGCTCTTCCTTCTTCTGCTGGGTTTCCTTGTGATTATCATAGCGATCTACCAAGAACTTGGCGATTTCTTTGAGGATAAAATGAGTCGGGATGCCACAATCATCCCCAGCATGCAATGGATATTGCTGGATAAGAGCAAGAGCACCCTGATGGTAATAGGATGGACCTCATCTAACATCAGATAAAGAAGATAATCATTAGCAAAATGACCTACATCAGCTTACTTTTATAAAACATCTACCTCCTCCTATCGGTTATTTTTTCCTAAATTTTGTTATAATAAAGGAGATTTAACGAAAGAGAGTAAAAATGGAAAAGATTATCAAACTAGAAAATGTAAGCTTGGCTAAACAAGGCCGAACCATCTTAAAGGATCTCAACTGGCAGGTGAAAAAGGGGGAGCATTGGGCCATTCTCGGTCTCAACGGTTCTGGAAAGACTACTCTCCTGCGCCTGCTTATGGCTGAACATTGGAAGACCAAGGGCAAGGTGACGGTTCTGGGTACGGAATTTGGCGCTGGCGATATTCCTCAGCTGCGAACTAAGATTGGAGTAGTTGGCTCCTTCATTGCTGAACGCCTGCCTAGCCATCTCATTGCCGAAGAAATCGTCCTGACAGGTAAGTATAAAAGCAGTATTCTCTATGCTCCTTACGGGCAAGCAGAGCTGGATCAAGCTAGGGAAATGCTGGTCTCTCTTGGCGGACAAGATTTGATTGGCCGGAGCTACATCAGTCTCTCTCAAGGGGAAAAGCAGCTCTTGCTGATTGCGCGCAGTCTCATGGAAAAGCCAGAACTGCTTATCTTAGATGAAGCGACCAGCGGTCTGGATCTCTTTGCTCGCGAGCGCCTGCTGGATCAGATTGGTAAGATTACACAGATGGAGAACGCTCCAACTATCCTCTATGTCACCCACCATGTTGAGGAAATCACTGCTGCTATGGATCATGTCCTACTCCTAAAAGAAGCTGAAATTATTGCCCAAGGTCCTAAAGGAGACATACTTCAAAAAGAGGTCATGGATCGCTTCTATCCTCAGCCAGTCGAGCTGATTGAGCTGGGAGAAGACCGTTATTTCATCAAGATGGAGAACAGGTCCTCATGAAGCAATTTTCTAACACTATCTTCAACCTGGGCTAGTTTCTAATTCTGACCATGACTGCGATTGTCTTGCCTTTCCTATCTGGACAGAGTCTGCTATCCCACACTTACATCCCTTTGAGGATTGCTGAAGAGGTCCAATTCGTCGGTAATCTTTGGTATTTCTATCCTATCCTCCCGCTCTTTCTCCTCAGCCTCTTTTTAATCCGGCCCCTGCTAGAAAAAGTTCAGACCAAGCATCTTTTTGGGATTTTGTCCTTCACTTGACTGATGCCCGTAACGAGATTTTACCTTGTTCTAAAACTACCATCTGAGAACGGTTTAACACTTAACTTATCAAAGACAAGGTCATTTTTTCCCAATCGCCTATATATTTAGAAACTATCTTTTCATTTAGGCCAACGGGACTTATATGATACCCTCTCGTCCAAAACTTTCGATTGTCATAATGTACCCCCTCTTGTTTTTCAATCTGAACAGGAGGGGGTGTTTTGAATGGAAATGAATAAGACTTAGTTTTGTGTTATTAGCATTTTCATCACTTCATTTTAATCGTAATCAGCATACCTCCACCAAGCTATTGTTGCGATAAGACCTAGAATACTTACCCCAAATAAACTGACAATGCTTCCAAAATTCAATAGTGCTTTTCCTGCAATACCACTTGCGAGTGCAGGAATCGCCCATGGGATGTATTTCCCAAAGTTAAGAGCAGAACCAAGTTGAGAAAAAATAATTGTAAAAATAATAAATGCCAATGGTGACAGATATCCCCTGCCTAAACAAGCAAAAAAAGCTACTGGAGTAGAGAGTATGATCGTAAGAGTAGTACAATAACCAAAAGTAAGTATACCTTTGAAAATCACCGTTAAGCTCCCACCCTCAAGCCCAATCAGATTGCCAGCTAATAATCCTAATAAAAGTGCAAAAATTGATAGAATATAGCTCCATAGAGCGATAACGATAAACTTGGATAATACGATTGTATCTCTTTTCATCGGGAGCGCTAATAGGTCTATCATCGTTTTATCAGAATATTCTCTACCAAAAACCCAAGATGCTGTAAATCCAAAAATGAGCAATCCCCCAACAGAAATGACTTGTGATACGGTCATTAAGTACGACGACCAGTCTGTTATCCTCATCATTTCCATTTTTGCAGAAATCAATCCAAGATTTTTGAAATTCTCTGGATATTTCATCATAGTTGCAAACAAACCAACAATAAAAGGAACTAAACAGATAGAACAAGCAGTTACGATGGAAAGTTTTGATTTTATTAACTTTTTCCATTCAATTAAAATACAGGAACTAAGCTTTTTCATTCGAAACACCTCCATTATAGTCATTCAGTATTCTTAAGAAATAATGCTCTAAATCTTCTTTCTCAACAGTCAGTGATTTAGGTGGATAACCTGCATTAACTAGCAATGTAGCAATTTTTTCCGGATATTCCACAGCTTTTGTATCAGTTAATTCTAAGAAATCGATATTATTTTCTGTGTCTGATTGAATGTTTACATGATAGCCCTGGTTAGATAATACTTCTCTCATAGCCTTATTATTAGAGCCACTTACTAGTAACTTCTTTTCTAAGTACTGCTCTAATTCATTGCTTTCAACTTCTCTTATAAGTCTGCCCTCATGTACAATAACTATCCTAGTAGCAATTTTAGATATTTCTTCCAGATTATGACTTGAAATAAGAACAGTTGTGCCTAGATTATTCGCCAATTCCTCTAATAGTTCTCTCACTTCAATAACTCCAAAAGGATCTAATCCATTTGTTGGCTCATCAAGAATTAGAATTTTAGGTTTATGAATAATCGCTTTTGCAATTCCTAAACGCTCAACATTTCCTAAAGAAAGATGCTTCTCCTGTTTATGTTCATATTGCTTTAGTTTTAATTTCTCAATTACCCAGTCAATATTATCTTTATTAACCCCTCTTAATTTACTAACTATTTCTAAATTTTCTCTCACAGTTAAGTCTGGATAAGAATAAGGCGTCTCAATAATATAACCTATTTCGTTTCGAAGTTCTAAATTACTTAGATCTAACTTTCTTCCTTGGATATAACATTCTCCTGATGTAGATTTTATCAATCCTAGCATCATTCTCATCGTCGTTGTTTTCCCTGCACCATTTAGTCCTAAAAAACCTACTATTTCACCAGGTTTTATTGAAAGATTCAAGTTGTCGACAACATTTTTTGTTCCATATCTTTTAGAAAGCTTTGCGGTTCTAATTGCTTCTTTCACTGTTACCTATCCTCCTTAGTAATTTGCTCAACAATTCCTTGTATAACGAACTTCAATGCGATATCAAATTGTTCTTCACCGATTTCCTCGATGTGTAATATAGTCATAGCAATCGTTCTAAATAAAGCAGAGACGATTTCTACCGATACATTTTCTTTAATGTTGATTCGAGACACAATTTTTTTAACCATCCTATCGTCTATCAGATGATGATTTGTTATCGCCTCTTTCGGCAATTTTCTTATGAGTAATTCCATTTCATTATTTTTAAATATGGTATACATAAATGAATAGCGAAAACCTTGATAAAAATCATAAAGTAACTCTACCAGACGACTTGTATCTATCTTGGCTTCCATATCTAATTGTTCTGTCAGGCGATTCATAACATCTATTTGATATTCTTCTAAGACCGCAAAAAATAACATTTCTTTTGAGGAATAAAAATTATAAAAAGAACCTTTGGAAATATCTACCATTGCTGCCATCTGGTCAACTGTGGTTTTCTTAACCCCATATCTTTGAAGGCATTCCTTTGCAACTTTATGTAATTTCTTTCTAATTACTTCTTTTTCTTCAGTAGTAAAAGCAGTAGCCATAACTTCCTCCTAAAAACTCTGTGACGTTTTTTAATTTTACAGTCATAGAATATCATATAAATTGAAAAATGTCAAAAGTCTTATATCTTCTATGTAAGAAAATATAAGATTTTAAATTTACACACACCTCAATTCTCTTCATTTAGACCTAATTATTCGATTTTCACGATTTAAAAAATAAGGATACAGTACTGAAAGCTCCTATTATCTGGCTTTTCTCTCTGTAACCTTATTGTATCTCAAGTTCCTTCTCTCAATTTCTCAATCGTGACCAAGAAAGATGGATTGTTAATCTGATTGATGGTCTTGTAGAGGGCAACAGTGAAGTCCCGCTGAGGCAGGTAACTAAGATTAGCTGAGCATTGTTCAAGCAAGCTTCTGCCAAACCGCTGGCAGTTTACTACTTCATTTAAAACAAAGAGTCTGAGACAAAAAGATTTCGATTTTAGGAATTCCTTATTATAAATTTTTAAAATCGATAGATTAGAGCAAAAAAGCGAACAAGACAGAATTCTGAGTGTCAGATAACTCGTTTTGTTCGCTTTTTATATTGAAGATTAGACTTTTGTCCCAGACTCTTTTTTATTACAACAGAAAAGGGGAATGTAAATCATCTACAACCCCCTTTCATTTTATGAGTTAGGATCATCTAAACTACGGCCGTGTAAACCTTTTTCACGTTGTACTTGGCGTAATTTTTCTGGTGTGACGTCATTTCCTTCCTCGTCCACAATTTTAATTCCTTCAATGTGGTGACGAACAGAGCGACGATAGCCTTCGATGTACTCCTCACGAAGTTTAGCTTGTTCCACTTTTTCAGCAGAAGTTAAGCCTTCTGTTTTTTTCTTTTTGGCAAGCTCGTTGATGCGAGCGATTTTTTTCGGATCCATTTCTTCTCCTTTGTGATAAGATACAGTCCGTTTGACTGAGTTTATTTAGTATTGATTTGGTTGAAACGTGCAAGTTTAGCTGCTTTCTTGGTTAATTGCGATAAGATAGCCAAACGATTTTGACGGACTGCCTCGTTTTCAGCCATTACCATGGTATTTTCAAAGAAAGCATCAATAACTGGGCTAAGCGCAAAGAGTTGTTCTAATTGCTGACTTGCAGCCCCTGACAAAACGAGTGATTCTACTGCTTCCGCCAAGGCTTTCTCTTCTTCATTCTCAAAGAGAGCAGGATCAACAGTATCAGTTCCTTCGGCTTTTTCAGCCAAGTTGAAAGCACGAGAGAGGGATTCGACAGACGATTTGAAATCTTCTTTCTTGCTTGCTTCTACAAGAGCACTTGCTGCTTCTAGCATATCCGCCACAACAAAGTTCGAACTTGCAAGGACTGCTTCCTTGATGTCTTTTGGAGTTGAACCCATCATCTTATCAACACGAGCCTTGATAAAGTTCATGACCTCTGCTTTATTTTCATAAGTCAAGCTGTCAAATTTCAAAGTATAAAGGCTATCAATCAACTCATCCATAGCAATATGCCAACCAAAAGCATCCAAGATACGAACTACACCTTGCGTCGCACGACGAAGGGCATAAGGGTCATTAGAACCTGATGGAATCAAGCCTACTGAGAAGAAACTCAAAATCGTATCCAATTTGTCTGCAATGGCTAGAATGGCTCCAACCTTGCTCTCTGGAAGTTCACCTTCGGCAGCTGTCGGCATGTAGTGTTCACGAATAGCAGCCGCAACTGCTGGAGTTTCTCCAGCAAGAAGAGCATATTTTTCACCCATAATACCTTGGAGCTCATCAAACTCACCAACCATACCCGTCAACAAGTCAAACTTGTAAATAGCTGCTGCACGAGCAAGGTCAACTGTTTCATCCACTGACAAGCCAGCTTTTTCTGCCAAGAGAATGGCAATTTGACCAGTACGAATCATGTGTTCACGAAGGGAACCAATCTTCTCATGGAAGGTCACATGGTTCAATTTTTCGACAAGGTCAGAAATGACCAATTTTTGGTCTTCACGCCAGAAGAATTCACCGTCTTCCAAACGAGCAACTAAGACTTTTTCATTACCCTTGATGACATTTTCCAAATGCTCTGCGTTTCCGTTACGGACTGAAATGAAGTTTGGCAAGAGTTTACCGTCTTGATCACGAACAACAAAGTAACGTTGGTGTTCCTTCATCGAAGTTACCAAGACCTCTTCTGGAACTTCAAGGTATTTTGCATCAAAACTTCCCATAAAGGCAGTTGGGTATTCAACCAAGTTCAAGACTTCATTCAGCAAGTCAGCATCAATTTCGATACGGACCCCATGTTCAGCTTCGATTGCTTTGATTTGATCAACAATCATTTGCTCACGTTCACGAGGATCCGCGATTACAAACTGCTTACGAAGATCTTCTTCGTAGCTCAATGCTGACTGAATATTAGTTTCTTGTCCCAAGAAACGATGACCACGACTCACACGACCGCCCTTGATATCAAGGAAATCCAAATCAAACTCTTCTTCATCTAAAAGAACAGTTAAAGTGTGTACGGGGCGGATGTATTCAAAGGTGTTGTTAGCCCAGTGCATGCTGACAGGGAATGTCAGTGACTTCAAGACGTCTACTACACCTGGAACAATGGCTTCAACTGGTTGGCCCACTTCTTCCTTGGTAACATAGACATATTCTTCACCCTTGATTTCACGGAATTCGATATCTTCAACTGTCAAGCCTTTTCCACGGACAAATCCTTGAGCTGCTTTGGTGAAGTTTCCATCACTATCCAAGGCGATTTTCTTTGCTGGTCCCTTGAAATCTTCTGTCAAATCAGACTGTTTGTCTGCAAGACCAGTCACACGAACAGCCAAACGACGTGGTGTTGAGAAGGTTTGAATGGCTTCAAAAGACAGGCGGTTTTCCTTGAGGAAGGCTGCCATTTTTTCACCTAGTTGTTTTTCGCTTGGAGTTACTACGTAGGCTGGTAACTCTTCAAGACCGAGTTCTACTAATAAGTTTTTTGTCATGTTTTTTCTCCGAAAAGTATCTTTTTATTTTCCAGTTTGCCTTATGTGATTGGCACACAAGCAACCAACTTCGTTGTTTCATTGCTAAAATTGGAGCCGAAAGTCTCCAATTTTGCCTAGTATCCTTAGCTTCGCTAAGGATACCTTCATCACTACGGCAACTGGATCAAGGCTCACTCTGTTCGCCCATTTTCGTAAACCGTCACTCTCTTTATTCTGCGTCTTCTGCTAGGAGTTTCGCTCGTGTTGCTTCATCCAAAAGTGGGTAGCCTAGGCGTTTGCGTTCTGCGACAAAGGTTTTAGCTACGACACGGGCCAGGTTACGGATACGGGCGATATAGCCTGCGCGCTCAGTTACAGATACGGCACCACGCGCGTCAAGCAGATTAAAGGTGTGTGAACATTTGAGAACATAATCATAAGCAGGGTGAACCAAGCCTTCTTCTAATGCACGACCAGCTTCTTTTTCGAACTTATCAAAGTTTTCCAGCAACATCTCTTGGTCCGAAATTTCAAATGAATATTTTGAATGCTCGTACTCAGGCTGGATAAAGATTTCTCCATATTTTACACCATCAGCCCACTCAATATCGTAAACAGAGTCTACTTCTTGGATGTAAGAAGCCAAGCGTTCCAAACCATAAGTAACTTCCGCAGTCACAGGGCCAGTTGCCAATCCACCAACTTGTTGGAAATAAGTGAACTGAGTGATTTCCATCCCATCAAGCCAAACTTCCCAACCGAGACCAGCTGAACCAGTCGATGGATTTTCCCAGTTATCTTCAACGAAACGAATATCGTGCTCCAAAGGATTGATACCCAATTTTTCCAAAGACTCAAGGTAAAGTTCCTGGATATTTGATGGAGATGGCTTCATAACCACTTGGAATTGGTGGTGTTGGTAGAGACGGTTAGGATTTTCCCCATAACGACCGTCAGCAGGACGACGTGATGGCTCTACATAAGCCGCATTCCATGGCTCAGGTCCGATAGCACGAAGGAAGGTATAAGGACTCATTGTCCCTGCACCTTTTTCATTATCATAAGCCTGCATGAGCATACAACCTTGGTCATTCCAAAATTGTTGCAAAGTCAAAATAATTTCTTGAAATGTTAATTTCTTAGACATTGTTTACTCCTTTAGTTTTTATATTTCTTTTTCAATTAATTTCTGCTGAACAAACCAATTTAACAAGGGAAGAGTTTTATCTGTGTTTGCCCATAGATGATAAGAATCGAAGACCGCTTGTACACTACCTAGATTTTCTACCAACTTATCTACTGTCAAAAAACTACGCCAGTATTCGTAAAAAATACTTGCATAGTTCTTATCATAAGTAGAGGAACCAAAATCATTCAATGAATGCCAACCATACTTCTTCTGATAAAGTTCTACGAGAGATTGATTACAAATTTTTTCCGCTTGAAATTCCTCTTCTGTCAAGAAATACTTGCGACTAATATATTCAACCATCCCTTCTTCAAACCAGATGTAAGAGTCGTAACCATCAAAATCATCTGAAAAATGCTCCGACCAATGAGCTAACTCATGTCCTACAATCTGTAAGAGGAAATTTTCAGATAAAGAATGATAGTGACTTTCTATTGCTTGAGTTTGCTGAGAACGCTCGTAGTCCATCAACTGATACAAATACAGCTCTTTCCAAACAGTTAAATCAGGCGTCATAACCATTCGTCTATTATTTGTATAGGCAGGAACAGGAATTTCCCTAATAATCTGTGTAGCAGCATTAAAACCTGACCAAATGATGGCTTGCGGTAAATCGTAGACTGCAAGTTCATTCTTTAAAAAAGATTGATAAGCCTCCAACTTTTCAGTATTTCTTAATACAAAATCACGAAATGCAACTAGTTGGCTATCATCTTTTACAAGATAAAGGTTATCCACGACTCTCCTTTCTTTTACACACATAGGCTGAATAAACAAAAGAACCGCATCCGACAATCCTAGGTTGATTTAACCTAGGGGCGTCAGAAACGCGGTTCCACCCTAATTTATTACTTCATTGTTTTTAAAAATACGACAGAAAGCGCCAGTTTCTTACCTTGTCCTACTTGGCTCCCACTACCCCAAGCTCGCTGAAGAACGCCATAAGACTTTCTTTCCTAGCTAGTATTATAGCAGATTTTCTAGCTAGTGTAAACCAAAAATGAGTCTGAAAACAAAGTTCCAGACTCATTTAATAGTAAAGCTTCAGAAAGTCCTGTTTAAGGATGTCTTTTCGCTTTTGGTTTTTTGCCATGTAGATTTCTCTTGGCTTGTTTCAATGCTGTAATGGCATCTTTGACATCTTCTTGGCTCGCTCCTGGATCTTTAAGGAGTTCCTGTGCCTCTTTAAATGTTAGAAGATAAGCTGCTTTTTCTTTCTTGTCAGCATAGATAAATCTCGCGTTCTTTTCTTGGAAAAGGCGTTCATCTTTGACCAGTTTCTTTAGACTAGAGAAGTCTGTAGCTTTGCCATTCAGTTTGCTTTTAGCTGTTGCTAGGGCAATGAGAGATTGGTCAATTTGATCCTGTTTAACTTTAGGATCCACAGCTAGTAAGGCGATTTCTTGGAAGGCACGATCATAAGCTCGACGTACTTTTTCCTTGGCATTCGCATATCGTCCAGTTTTAGTCGTTGCGTAGTAAGCTTTCATAGCTTCTTTCAAGGCTGTAACGTTCGAATCTTTTCCATCCAAAGCCTTACCAGCAGCCTCAAGACTAGCGAGAATGCCATCAATCAATTCTTGCTTTAATTTGCTTGACAAGGCTGACTGTGCCACTTGGAAAGCTTGGTCATAAGCTTTTCTCTTATCTGCACTACTATTAAAGTAACGAGACATTTCTACCAGTTCTTTTTGTTGATTTACCGCAGCAATCAAGGCCAACTTAGACACAACAGATAGACGCAAAGCATTATTTCGACCTGGCTGAACGAGCAAGGAAACGAGATCTTCAAGGAGTTCATATCCAGTTGGCAAGGTGACTTCTACAGTATAACGACCTGTAGCAACTTTCTTACCAAAGGCGTATTGACCGTATTTTTCAGCAGGAAGAGTGATCCTTGTCCCATCTTCTCCTTTCAGAACTACTGTAGTCGTCTTTGGAACTGCTTGGTTGAAGGAAACAGACACTGGTGCATATTCTAGGAGATTTGCTAGGAAGGTAATGGTTTGGAAACTGTTTTCTTCCGTCAAGTCAAACTCTTGGGATAAGGCACTGATAAATTTCAATTCTGTTCGGTCATAACTGAAAATTTCTGCTGTATAATGACCAAACTGTAAGAAATGAATCGCTTTTGTCTTGTCAACATCAACATATTGTCCCTTGCTATTTTTGATTCGATAGACGTAGAGGGTATCAATATCTTGGTTTGTTTTTGCATCCTTCAAGTCAATTTTCACTCGACCACTATTTTGATCGCGGACAAGTTCGGCAAGTGAGATATAGTCTACATTTCCTGCATAGTCCTCAACAAGATAGTAAATATTAGCCTTGTCAACATCCTTAGGAAGTGTATAACTACCATCAGCATTGGCTTTGATCAGATGGGTGTTTTCAAGCGCACGAGTTCCAGACTGGTCTTTCCCAGTTAGAACCATGGTCCCTTTCTGGTCAAATGGTGTGATATAGAAGACTTTTTCTGAAAGGATACCACCTTGACCGACATCTTTTGGTTTTCGAGCTACGAATTCTTGATTTCCATCTTTAAAGCGAATATAACCACTTGTGATGACAGGTTTTTGAGTATCAATTTGAATTTTGAAGGTCGTGTATTGTTCTTTGGCTCCTGGAACGTCTGGTGTATAACTGATAACATAGTCATATAAACCATCCGCAACGGTATTGCCATTAAAATCCTGACCTCTCCAAGCAGTATTATCTAGAATATAACTCTTCAGATTTCTACTGTCACCATCAAAATAATTCTTACGGAGATCCCTTGCATCGCCCTCCCAAACAGGATGCTCATGCTTGGTATCTGTAGCCGCATAAACTGTTGCCCGAAGATTTACAAGATTTCTCAAAGCAACCGTTTTGTATTCAACTAGGTCTTTGTTTCCATCATCGTTTGGAGAAATAGCAATACGGACATTCCCTTTTTCGTCCAACTGAAGAACATGCTTACCTTCAGCATTTTGTTCAATCCCAAGAACAGTAATTCGGCGTCCTTGGCGTTGACCTTTAGACACTAGAAGGTCATTTTGCAAGGTTGCGAGATAGGTAGCATCATTAGAGTAGTTAACGGCAGGATTTTCCTTGTCTACTTCCGTGTAAAATCCATTTTTCCCTTCTCGGACAAGATTGTAAATTGGTTTTTCAACAGCAGGGAGATTTTGGAATTCTCCTCGGAAGCCCATAAATGCAAGACTCACAACATCCCCATCATCTGCTGGATCTACAAATCGAACAAAACCTTCAAGGAAATAGCCATTTGGCATTTGTTTGCTGAGTTGATCAGCAAATTTTCGAGCATCCACTTTAACAGTGACTGTTTGACTGCTGTGGGCTTTGACCGTCACTTCAGGCCAGACTGTCTCCGTTAGTTTTCGAGGTCGAAGGGTGAATTTTCCATCTTGGACCTCGTCTGTATTAGTATTGACTACCATCTTGAGAGTACGGTCAGTATCTGAAATGTTGTGTACAGTAACCTTAAAAGTAAATTGGTCTCCAACATTTCCCAAAGTCACACTTGGATAACCATTTTCACCCGTTACATAGAGGTCTGTTGACACTGCAGCAGCTGTATCCACAATACCAGAACCTTGCTGACGAGGAGAGGTATAAGTGCCTGTGTCCTTATTAACATGTGGTTTTGCAGTTGACATGATCAAGGCCTTGACAGTCTCTGATACTTGCTCAGGAGTCAATTCTGGATGGTGTTTTTGAAGGTATTCCTTAACAAGAACTGCAACACCCGTAACGTGAGGAGCCGCCATACTGGTTCCGCTGATACTACCATAGGTATTGTCATTAAAGGATGAATAGATATTGCCACCAGGAGCTGTCACGTCCGGTTTCAATTGTCCATCGGTAGTCACTCCCCAACTTGAAAAGTCAGATAGCTGATTGGCTACATCAGAAGGGCGATTATCCATCTTGTCATTAAAAACAATCTTGTAGTTTCCTGATTTTAAGGCTTCACCATACTGTTTAGAAATAAATACTGAAGGAATTTTCTTTGCTTCATCATCAATAGCCATATTGATGTTTGCACCTTCTACATTATTGTAGATCAAAGCACCAACTGCACCGTGTTTTCGTGCATTTTTGATCTTCTCTGAAAAATTCATGGCTCCCCGCTGAATGAGGGCAAGTTTCCCAGTTAAATCCAACTTCGCAAAGTCTTCTTCACGACCTAAGCCTGCTTCGACGTATTCGTACTCTTTTCCCTTTTCAAAGTCCTTATCTGCTTCAGGTTGGTTATAATCAAATTTTCCGTTATGAAGGCTGGCATTTCCCTCTAGACCTTTGACTTCAAAAACGGCTGTTGTCAATGTTTTATTGTTGACAGAAGCAACTGAAATCGAATCCTCAACAGTGGATGGATTTCCAACCAAGCCATAGTCTGGGTTTTCAGCTAGTGGTTTTGAATAACCATTTCCGAATGTATTACTATTTCCTGCTGAGATAAGAACAGAAACTCCCTTGGCACGAGCCCGTTTGATGGCATCCACAATATCAGAACCAGCATCCACCATAGAACCTGTACTAGAACCCAAACTCATATTAATGGCATCTGCTCCCAAGGCAACTGCGTCATCAATCGCTTTTACATAAAGAGCAGAACTGGTCGTCTTTTGGCGATCTGAAAAGACACGCATAAACATGACTTGGGCTTCTGGTGCAACACCATAGACCTTTTCACCATTTGGTGCTTCTTTATCAGGGTTTCCAGCAGCAATCCCTGTTACGTGCATCCCATGAGAAGTTCTTTCTTCTTCTTTGATTTTATCTGTTCCGTCAAAGTAATCGTAGGCATAGACAACCTTATCACTATACCATTTACCGTAGTCGATTCCAGCAGCCTTTTTAGCTGCTTCGATGGCTTCCTTGTTTTTAAATTTTGCTTTTGACGGATCCGAAATTCGAAGAATCTCATGATTCAAATCAAGCCCAGAGTCAATAATGGCAACAACGGTCCCCGTCCCCTTGTAACCAGCCTTCCAAGTTTTTGGTACTGTGATGATATCATTGCTTGAAAGACTATTGGGTTTTGCAGACTCAGCTTTTTCTTGTTCTTTTTCAGTAGTTGCCGTTTCTCCAGTAGTTTTAGGAGCTGTCGTTGCTTGAGCCTCTTTTTTCTCCAACTCAGAAGCCTTCTCTGTGGCAGGCGCCGGACTGGTAGCGACTGTTGTTTCTTTTTGGACGACACCTTGATTTTCTTCTTTTGCAACTGCGCTATCTTTTCCTGATTCCTGGGCTTCAGCAGTTTTATCAACCGGAGCTTCTACCTTAGCATCTTGTTTACTAGCATCCTCTTTAGAAGTTTCAGCTTCTTGTTTCTCTCCAGCTACTGGTGCAATCCCATTAGTATTGGTTTGGTCAGTCGCAGAGTTTGAGTGTTTATCGTCTTTTAGCTCTGTCTTGATTGCCTGAGTTTGGGCTTGATTTTCACCCGTACTCTGCTCATTGGCACTGACTTGACTTGCTCCAAAAACCAAAGTAGTTCCCAGTAAAACTGAAGCAAGACCAAATTTGTATTTCCTTAATGAAAAACGTTGTCGTCTATTCATAAATAATCTCCTTTTTCTTTAAAGTATACCTATTATAACGCAAATAATCATAAATTTTCATAAAAATCTGAATTGTCACAAAAATGTAATATTTACGTATATATTTCGCTTATTTAATTTTATCATTCGTGTTATTTGCTCCATCAAACCAATGCTTTCTAAATTCGTTCCTATATTTCAATCCATAAAATTATTTCATTATACAAATAATTTAGATTTTTTATACACAAAAAGACTAGGATTTAAAATTCCTAGTCTTTGTTACTTCGGTATAAATCGATTTTAAAAATTAAAAATCCATCTCATCCACACGAGGTGCGCCCGAAGTCACTGAAATTATCTTTAAGACTTCTCGCTCGTCTTTGCTGAGTTCAATTCCAAAACAGTCAAGATTGCTCTGGATGCGAGAGGCTGTCACTGACTTAGGTAGGGGTAAAAATCCTTCTGCCAAACTCCAAGCCAAGGCGATTTGAGCCACTGATTTCCCATGCTTAGTAGCAATTTCTTGGACTTCTTTCTGTTCAAACAGCTCCCCTTGCCCAAATGGTCCCCAAGCCTCTAAGAGAATCCCTTTCTCTCTACAGTAGTCAACCACTTCCTCTTGATAAACTCCTGGTGCCAAGCGTACCTGATTGACCGCCGGAATGATTCTTGCTGTCTCAAGCAAGGCATCCAAATGATGGGGGAGGAAATTACTAACGCCGATAGCACGGATTTTGCCTTCTTGGTACAGATCCTCCATCGCTCTCCAGACATCGGCATTGCGAGTTTTCCATGCCTCATTTTCTCTTAGTGGTTTTGGATTTGGCCAATGGATAAGGTACAAATCTAGATAATCCAATCCCAGTTTTTCCATTGATTCTTCAAATGCTTGGCGAGCTTCATCATAGCTGTGATTGGTATTCCAGAGTTTGGTCGTTACAAAGATTTCTTGTCGTGGAATACCACTATCTCGAATAGCACGACCAACACTTTCCTCATTTTTATAGATAGCTGCAGTATCGATATGACGATAGCCAGCCTTTAAGGCTTCTAAAACGGCTTGGTAGGCTACCTCTCCATTTTCAGCTTTCCATGTTCCAAATCCTAGTACAGGAATTGAAACTCCATTATTAAGTGTGTAAGATTTCATCGTTTTTCCTTTCTATGTGAAGAAAATCTAAAGAAACAAAATCCTGATTATCAGAACACTTGCTCCTTTAGATTTTAACAATTATTGATCACGATCATAATAGATCTCGTGAGCCTTCAAGCGAGAATTGAGCAATTCAGGAACGGTCACAAATGTATACCCTTCACCCTTTAGATACTCAATGACACTTGGTAGAGAATTAACAGAAGGACCATGGATATCATGCATGAGGATGATGGAACCATTGCGAACCTGACGTTGAATCTCTGTCAAAATGGCTGTCTCATTTTTACTCTTCCAGTCCAAACTATCCACATCCCACATGATGAAGCTTAAATCAAGGCCATTTCGAATATCATCAGTGATCGCACCATAAGGTGGGCGCATCAGTTTAGAGCTTGATCCTAAAACTTGAGTTAACAAATCTTCTGTATCAGTGATTTGCTTTTTAGCATCTTCGAGCGAAAGTTGTGAAAGAACGGGATGACTCCAGCTGTGGTTTCCTACAACATGACCTTCTGATTTCATTCGTTTTAGAAGATTTTCATTACCTGCAATGTTTTTACCAAGTACAAAGAAGGTTGCTTTTACACCATATTTAGCTAAAGTATCCAAAGCCTGTGTGGTTGTAGTTGGATTTGGACCATCGTCAAAGGTCAAGGCTACAACCTTTTTATTTTTCTTAGCAAAGTATGCTTGGTAAAGTTCAGCATCCTTTTCTAATAGATAAGAGGACTCAATGACATCAAAGAAACTGGATATGGGCAAAGCAATTTCCTCAACAGTCTCTCCAGCATTAGCAGGATAAAGGATGATTTGACTATCCTTATAATCAAAGCTCCAAGATGTCAATTCTTGGTCTGTGAAGCTCTTTATAACTTGATCAATTTTTGCCTGGTCAAGTTTCTTATCTTCTAGAGTTGATTTGATTTGACTCAGTAAAAGTTCCTTAGCCTTACTTGCATCTTTGAAGAGTTTACTGAGGTCAAAAGCTTTCCCATCTTCAGTCAAGAAAATTTTCCCTAAAGAAGTCTTTTCTTTTTCTTCAACCTTTGATGCAGACAAATCGTAGACTTGCTTACTGATACTACGAGCAACAACTCCCTTTAAGACTGGATCCAACTGCTCGGTATAATAAAAGACCAAATCCTCTTTATCTTCCAGCTTTTCTTTGATATCCTGGTTGATTTTTTCTCTAACAGACGCAATGACTTCCTCTCCTTGTAGAGGGTAGTAGGCAATCACCTCAGCTTGACCTTTTCGGAAATGATCCTTCTGACTACCTGTGTTGAATTGCTGGTCCTTTTCGCTTTTTAGCGCTTCAATTTTCTGTTCGTAAGATTGCTTTTGTAGTAGCTTATAACCAATAGCACTCCCTAATAGAATCGTAGCAATTCCAAAGATTCCAACAAGGGAAAGCAATAGCCTTCTCGTTTTATCGTGAGAAACACGTTTCGCTCTATTTTTTTTCATATTTCCATCATATCAAATCGAGGCTATTATTTCAATGATAAACAGGGATTCTGTCTTTTTTTAGGAAAATAAAAAAGCTTAGAAATCTTCTAAGCTTCTATTTTTAAAAACGAATCGCTTCACGTGTTTTCTCATATGAAGTTACAAAACGGTTTGTAACCCCTGGTTCAGCAACTTCCAAAGCTTGTGAAATTTTTTCAAACGACGCTTGGTAGTCAAACTCTTTTTCAAAAATTTCAAGCGCTTCGTTGAAGGCCTCTTGGATACGCTCATCAAATGAACGGTAACGGTTTGAGTATTGGAGTAGTTGCTCCGTCAAGGTTGCATATTGAACGATATCATAGGTTTCTGTTTCAAGTGCTTCCATATCATTTGTTGCAATTTCAAGAATTCGTTTAACCGATTCAATATTCACTTGTGGTTGTTCTAACTCTGCCATCAGATCTTCTGTGTTATGACTTGCAGTAAAGAAAAGTTTCAAGAAACTTTGAGGAATACCTGGCAAGTTTCTCTTCTCCATGTAACGTTTGATAGTATGCAAACGGTTCACATAGACATTTGCTTTTTGGCGAGCATTGAGGTCGTCTTTTTCAATTTGCGCAAGTCGTTCGCTAACAGAGATTTGCTCATCCTCTATATCCTTGAGGTTGCTTTGAAGCATTTCCAACTGTTCTTCAAGAGCAGAGTAGGCTTGTGTTGACTCACCTTGATCCTCTGTCACTTCCATGATTGCTGTATCAAGTGCAGCCAATTCTGCTTGAAGGCGACGAACATGATTGCCATCACTTTCAGGAAGAAGGTAGGTTTTAGTCAAGCGTTCAAGATCTTGAACAAGCACCTGATTATTTTCTTTCAAGTGGTTGAGATAAGTTGGTAATGTAGCAAGAAGACTTTCAACCACTTTTTGAGCTGCAATTTCACGAGTGAAGATATCATAAAGTGCGTTGATTTCTTCTTGGATGCGATTATTTTCATACTCTGCATTGTCCAATTCCAACTGACGAATATTTTCTTGATTATTTTTCAAAGACTCATGCAAAAGTTGGAAACGGGATTCAATATCTGTTTCTGTAAAGTGGTAGTTGGCATCCAACAGCTTGCGATAGCCTTCTTCCAAATCTGCCAATTGTTCTGGCAGTTCCTTTGTCAAGGTTTCAACAAGAGCTGGAATTCGCTCAACGATGTGTGTCAAAGCGAGAATATGATTTTCAGTTGAATCAAGAATTGCTGCGGCTTCAACCGGGTCACCTGATGAATTTAGGGTAACAAATTGAGAGAATTCAGATTGGATGTTTTCCAATTGTTTCTCAATCTCAGGAAGGGCCTTACCATATTTCTCCGAATCTTCTGCAACGGTATGTTGAAGGGATTCAAACAAGTCCAAGGCATGAAGGACACGGCCACTATTCTTAGATTCTTGTTTTTCGAGTTCAGAAAGGGCATTGCGAATAGCTGCAATATCTTCTTCAATCAAGCCGATTTGGCTTTCAATTTGATCAATCTTGTGAGCTGCTTTAAAGAAACGGAAAGAATTATTGTAGCTTTCAGCTTCAAAGAGGTGATTTTCAATATCAGCAAATGAGTTCAGAGATAAATCAACCCATTTTTGATTCCATTCACGGAAGGTCACCTGACTTTGACCAATCAAGTGCATGTTTTTAACGGCTTCAACCTCATCATTTACAGGAAGGTTGTAGAGTTCTTCTTTTCTTTCTTCAAGGGCCGTTAATCTGCTTACATTACGCTTACGTAAAAAGATAGCTGTTACATAAGCTAAGATCAGAATGACTGCAATCGCAACCATTAGATAAATTAGTTGTCCATTAGACATATCAAACTCCTTTTATACTAGAAACAATCGTAATGATTATATCATATTTTTTAAACCAAGGGAACTATTTCCCACATTTTTTAGACGTCAAGTGTACTGTAAACAGCGTTTTCTTCGATGAATTCGCGACGAGGTTCTACTCGGTCCCCCATCAACATATCAAAGATCTTATCTGCTTCGGCAGCATCATCTACCGAAACACGCGCCATCAAGCGATGTTCTGGATCCATGGTTGTTTCCCACAATTGGTGGTCATCCATTTCTCCCAAACCTTTATAACGTTGGATGGTTGGTTTTGAACGCCCTTCACTATGACGTGCTAAGGCTTCTTGGAGTTTAATTTCTTGATCTGCACCAGGTTGAATGTATTCTTTGATCTCACTTCCAACTTTAACCCCATAAATCGGTGGTTGGGCAATGTAGACATAACCAGCCTCTAAGATTGGTTTCATGTAGCGGTAAATCAAGGTTAGCAGGAGTGTTCGAATGTGGGCTCCATCAACATCGGCATCGGTCATCAAAACGAGTTTTTGGTAACGAGCCTTAGTAACATCAAATTCTGCACCAAATCCTGTTCCCATGGCTGTGAAAAGGCTCCGAATTTCTTCGTTGGCAAGGATTTTATCCATACTAGCCTTTTCAACGTTCAAGATCTTACCACGAATTGGAAGGATAGCCTGGAACTCACGGTTACGACCAGATTTGGCTGATCCACCAGCTGAGTCTCCTTCGACGATGAAGAGTTCGGTTTCAGCAGGGTTGTTAGAAGAACAGTCTGCTAGTTTTCCTGGCAAATTGGAAATTTCCAAGCCAGATTTCTTGCGTGTGACTTCACGCGCACGCTTGGCAGCTACACGAGCCTTGGCAGCCAAGATTCCTTTTTCCACGATACGCTTGGCGATCTGTGGATTTTCCATGAGGAAATCAGAAAAGGCATCGCTGAAGAGGCGATTGGTAATCTTGACTACTTCACTATTCCCCAGTTTGGTCTTGGTTTGTCCTTCAAACTGCGGGTTTGGATGCTTAACTGAGATAACTGCAGTCAAGCCTTCACGGACATCTTCCCCTGTTAGGTTATCTTCATTGTCTTTTAGTAGCTTATTCTTGCGAGCATAGTCATTGATAACACGTGTCAGCGCTGTACGGAAACCTTGCTCATGCGTACCACCTTCATGGGTGTGAATGTTATTGGCGAAACTCATGACATTTTCGTGGTAACCGGTTGTGTACTGCATGGCTACTTCAACAGTAATGTCATCCATTTCTCCATCTGTATAGATTGGATTGTCAAAGATAACATCCTTATTTTCGTTGATATACTCAACGTAGCTAGCAATCCCACCCTCATAATGGTAATGCTTGGTTTGTTCGATACCTTCACGCTTATCTGTGATGGAGATTCGAAGACCTCGGTTCAAAAAGGCTAATTCTTGAACACGTTTGTTTAATTTATCAAAATCAAAAGTTGTTGTTTCTGTAAAAATCTCTGGATCTGGTGTGAAGTGAACTGTTGTTCCCGTTTTATCCGTATCTCCAACCACCTCAAGATCAGCAACAACATGACCACGACGGTATTCTTGGTAATGAATCTTACCGTTTTTATGAACATGAACATCTAGTTGAGTTGAGAGGGCATTTACTACTGATGAACCTACACCGTGCAATCCACCTGAAACCTTGTATCCGCCACCACCGAATTTTCCTCCAGCGTGAAGAACTGTAAAAACGGTCTCAACAGCGGGACGTCCTGTTTTTTCCTGAATATCAACAGGAATTCCACGCCCATCATCCACAACGGTGATGGAGTTATCTGGCTCTATAAAGACTTGGATGTGACTGGCAAATCCAGCTAGGGCTTCGTCAATTGAGTTATCAACGATTTCCCATACTAGATGGTGAAGACCTTCTTTTGAAGTCGATCCAATATACATACCTGGACGCATACGAACAGCTTCAAGTCCCTCCAAAACTTGAATTTGACTGGCATCATAATCTTGTGCCTGTTGATTTTTGATTTCTTCTGTCATTTTTTCCCTTTTCTTACATGTCTATTGCTTGTCTCAATGTCGCAACGTTATTAAAAAGATAGGCATCTAAGCCAGCAGCTTTACCTGCTTCTACATCAATATTTCTGTCACCAATGACCAAACCAGATGTAATATGATATTTATCACGTAAATAAATCATGGACTCAGGATCTGGTTTTCGTTTAAAGCCAGAACTGGCAGTCACCACCTCGGTGAAGTAGTTCGCTATCTGGGTCTTAGCAAGAAGTTCTAGAACTTGGTCATTTCGATGAGAAACCAAGAAATGGCGACCACCCTTGTCCGAAATGTCTTTGAGTAATTCTGGAATTCCCTCAAACAAAACTGGATGTTCTAGCTCACGCGCTTCATTTTCTTTATAGTTCTCTAAAAAATCCTCGATATCTGGTGCAAACTTCTCGATGGCAAAAGCTGTCGAAACCTTCAAAGCTTCGTAGACTCGGTCGTGTTCTTGCTCTATTCCGTATTGGGCTAAGGTTTCTACAAAGGCTGCAGTAGAAGTCTCATAATTATCCAATAGGGTACCACCTAAATCCCATATATAGTCGTGATATTTCATACCCTTCATTATACCATTTTTTTATGAAAAAAGCGATGATTTCCTAGATTTTTCGGCTCTATAATTTCTATAGAGAGTAAAACACGATTGCATCGATGGAGCCTTTTTGTGAAGAGTAGCTCCTCTATGAATGATCAAGCAAAATCTTTCTTATCTCAAATGTACAAACTAAAAAATAGAAACTACTAACAACCGCGTCATTATTCGCAAACGAAACGCTTTTGGATTTCAAAACTTTAAAATTAGAATCCTCATTGCTTTGAATATCAAATTAGAAAGCAGAAAAAGATTATTCCAATATGGAATCTATTGTTAATTCATCACAGTTTCCAATGATTCCATCTTTCCTTTCAATTGTAATTTATTCTCCAAACAGGCAAAAAACGATAACATCCTTTTAAGGTGTTATCGTTTTTGTATATCATCAGATAAAGCTTGATTTTTATTGAGCTACATTCGATTAGTTTCTTCCGAAGTTTTGACCTCTACCATCGCGGTCAAAATACATCCAACTTCCATCTTCAAGTTGAATCCATTTGCTTCGAGCCATATCCCCTGAATTGGCATCGAAATATCGACTAACCCCATTCACATCAACAACTTTTCCTTTGACTTGCTTGCCGTCTTGCGTGAAATAGAGAGTCTGTTGACCAACCTGCTGCAAGCCTGTCACTGCTTTTCCAGCTTGATCAAAATAATACCACTCATTTGGGGAACCTTCGACAAACTTGTCGGTTGCCATCTCTCCTGAGTTAGCATCAAAGTAACGGATACTCTTATCTGAAAGTGTCACGATTTTACCCTTGACTTGCTTGCCATCTTGGTCGAAGTAAAGTGTTTGTTTGCCAATCTTTTGAAGACCTGTCACTGCTTTACCAGTTTGGTCAAAGTAATACCATTCGTTCTTGGCACCTTCTGCAAACTTGCCGACTGCCATTTCTCCTGAGTTGGCATCAAAGTAACGGATGGATTTATCAGCTAAAGTTACTACTTTACCCTTGACTTGTTTACCATCTTGGTCAAAGTAAAGTGTTTGTTTGCCAATCTTTTGAAGACCTGTCACTGCTTTACCAGCTTGGTCAAAGTAATACCATTCGCTCTTGGCACCTTCTGCAAACTTGCCGACTGCCATTTCTCCTGAGTTGGCATCAAAGTAACGGATACTCTTATCTGAAAGTGTCACGATTTTACCCTTGACTTGCTTGCCATCTTGGTCAAAGTAAAGTGTTTGTTGACCAATCTTTTGAAGACCTGTCACAGCAACTCCATCTGCTCCGAAATAGTACCAATCACTTGGATTATCACCCTGAGCAAAACGATTAATAACAGCATTTCCTGAATCCTTGTCAAAGTAACGAAGTTTGCCATCCTTAGCACTCACAATCTTGCCCTTAACCTGATAGCCGTTTTCATCAAAGAATTGCTGTCCATCTCCTATCTTGACAAGACCTCGAGCCATAACGCCCTTGGCATCAAAGTAACGCCAGTTTTCACCATCAGTAGTGTAGTAACGGTTGAGAACTTGGGCACCAGTTTGATCATAGTAGTACTGATTACCGTTTTCATCTTCACGGATAGAATCACGAAGTTGAATACCATTCTTCAAGAAATAAACGTGCTTGCCATCAATTTCATGAGCACCTGTTACAAGATAACCTCGTTTATCGAAGTAATACCAATTTCCATTTTCATCTTGGATAAAGGAATTTTTAGCTTGATAACCACTAGTTGAATAGAACTTAGTACCATTGGCATCACTAACAAATCCTGTATAAGCATTCTTATTAACTAATTGCTTAGGCAATACTATATCGCCATTTTTGTTAGTGAGGTAGTCGTTGCTAGCCCAGTCTTTAAGAACATAGTAAGCACCACGACCTAAGATATTGGTACCATTAAAGTACTTAGCCGACCACTTGGTAATCTTCTCATCTGTTCTCATCTTTTGACCATTGGAAATCTGTACTCGTTCAAAGATCTCTGGATATTTAGCTTTAAGCTCATCCAAGAAGGCCCCACCGTACTTACCTTGGAAATCAGTCCCATTAGTTTTACTATTAGCTACATAGAGTTTTTCCTTGATTTCTGAACCTTCACGGTAGGTTCCATAGTTATTGACACGTGTTGCTGTTACCACTTCCTTACCTGGTAGGTTATAGATTTGGTCTGGTACCCAGTCCGCAATGGCTTGGATATTGACACTGTGAAGCGCACGAAGAGCATTGAGCAAATCTTTTAAAGAACCATATTTATTGTTCTTGCTCATCGCCATATCGTAGCGGTCTTCAAAGGCATAACCATTCTGAATGATAGAATCTAAGAAAGTACCGTCTTGACTAGATACATACTGAGGTGGTAGCTCAAATGAAGTTACTCCCCATTCCTTGAAGAGGTTGACATTTTTAGCAATGACTTTATTGGTATATTGGTCATCGCGGGTTGCAAAGTCTTGGAAGTTAGAGAAGCCTTCGTAAATCAACTGAGAATCAAGAGCTGCGCTAGATTCGTAGACCTGACCACTAGCATTTTTCTTCTTGCTAGCTGTTGTACGAGCATCCTGATCTGCCTTAGCGCCAACTGGTACCCAAACAGCCAGATAACCAGAAACCTGTACATTGCTGTAGCCTGCGATATCATTCATATCAAAGGTCAAAATACCATTAGCATCTGTCTTCTTCCAGAGCGATTGCGGCACTTCTTCGTCAGTTAGATAGCGGGAAATACCATCTTTGGTCGTCAAAAGTACAGGGCGATAGTATTGATTCTTGTGGGCTGCTCCCATATTGACTTGCAGTTTATCCCATACATTTAACTTAAGGTTAGGGTTGTTTGAAGCAATAACTGCCATCCCTTGAGTACGAGTTTCTGCTGTTCCTTCATCTGTTGCTTCATTGGCACCAGTACCATAGCGAACAGACGTTAAAATACCATTGTAAGACCATTTATCAGCCTCACGAGGTACACCCATATATGTGACTTTCATGTCTTGTCCACCTGCTACATACTTAATACGAGCACGCAACAAGGCATCGATAGCGTCGTGGTAAGGAGATTTTTTCTCCATGTATTGACCATCATCGGTATAGAGGTCACCATAGTAGACCCGAGTGATAGAGTCTTTATTGGAGAGCATGAGGGCATGAGCAGTTGGGATGTTGAACTGCGTATACTTCTTGTCTGCCTTGCGCATATCTTCGTTGTAGATCTTGAAGGCTTGCTTGAGTTCATCCATGGTAAAGGTCAAACCATCCGTGTTTGGATTGATATTTTCTCGGATGATGTCGGCAATAACGGTTTGTACTTCACTGTCATGAGCCCGAACAAAGATATAGTTAGCCATTCGTTCGCCATTTTTCTTTTCAGAAGAACGATCATTTAGACTATTTGTAATCGTTGGCTCTACTCCGCTACGGATAGATAGATTACGCATGAATGAATAAAGCAAGGACAAGCGTAGCTTGTTGTCAATTGCTAGTTGAGCACCTTTAGTATCTTTGTTGTAGTCAGGATCGTTATCAGACCAAGCTTCCAAGATAGACAAATGCTTGATGGCTTCTTCTTCACTTTCTCCCACCTTGTAGCGAGACTTGAAGTAGTCAGATGCGATTTGGAGCAAGTCTGCGTTGACATTGTCCACCGCATCGACACGAACTCCATCAAAATTAGCAGTCGGATCATTGGCTACAATGCTTCCAAAGTTCATCATAAAATGCAACCAGTTGAGTTGTTCGGCCTGAACAGCTGGATTAGAGTTGTCAAAGTCGTTAGCGAGCAAGAACTCATAACCACCGTTTGACTTGTCAATAAAGTACTTAGGTGTACCTGTTTGACTAGTAGGGGTACGGTTAAGCAGACGGAACTTAGAGTCAGCATGAGAGCTCTTCTCATTATTAGTATAAAGCAAAGCTCCACCCTGCAAGTGGTCCTTTTTAGTACCAGTTGTTTCAGACTCTGACTTGATATTCCAGTTTGGCTGGGTTTTGACAAAGGCACCCATCAGCGTTCTCAACCATTTGGTATCGCCTTCTTTACCAATTTTTTCCTCAATTTTGCGCTGAACCTGCTGAGAAGCTCCTGTCAGGAGAGCTTGTTCTACTTTGTTTTCAAAAGCACCTGCTCCCAGACCTTGCTGGTTCATATAGTTGAGGTAATTAATCTGAGTACGTTTATCAGGCCACCAAGCCATCAAAAGAGGACGCAAGTCTGTTTCTGTCGAAGCCGTCCATGTTTTTCCATCTTTTAAGATGAACTTTGGACGATACCAGCTATCTGCTGTCAAATAACCGTCTACAGTTTCAATATCCTTGTCAGTCGTACCATAGAAAGCATTCTTTTGGGAGAATTCATTATTGAGACTGCTGGTTCCTTGTTGGAACTGATATTCATTTGAATCAACTAATGCACCAGTTTCTGCATCAAAATAAAGTATTCTCCCATTAAGTTCAACTGCAAAGTTCTTTTTAACTGTACCATCGTCCTGAACATAGTAATTTTTACCATCAATGGTCTTGATATGAGATAGGACATCATCATCATGGTCAGCATTTACAGGTGCAGGTTGAGCCTGAGCTGCCACCATTCTTTCAGCTACTGCTCCTTGTTTTTGAGCAGGTTCAGGCAAGCGATCTTTCTTTGCAACCTTTGGATTTGCAACAATCTTGTCTTCAACAGCCGATTTTTCTCGTTTGCCGCCTTCTTGGTCTTGGGCAGTTGTTGGCCCTGCTTGTTTATTCTGCTCTGCTACTTCTGTTTTAGGAGTTTCTGTGATTGCATTAGCAGCTTTAACTTCTTCAGCAACAGCAGCCTTTTCTGTAGATGCTTCTTTCGTATCTGCTGGTTTAGCAGGCTCTTGAGCATTGGTTTGAACTGTTGCTTCCGTATTTTCTGCTGGTTTAGCAGGTTTTTCACTAGCAGCAACATCGCCTGTCACCTTGTCTGCAGGGGTTGCTTTTTCTACTTCTTTCTCAGAAGCTACGTTAGCTTGGGCTGGAGTTTGCTGACCCGGACCACTAGTCTGAGCTGTAGCAGGTTCTTGAACTACAACCTGCTTTACATCATCCGCATGGACAACGCCTGGTTCTAGACCAAGTACCTTTGGTGCTACAATAAGGGCCAAGGTAGTCAAAGCAATGGCTACCCAGTTTTTCTTAACTTTATGCATCTTATAATGAATCTTTTTCTCCATCATAAAGCCTCCTTCTGAATTTAGTATAAAGTTATGCTCTTATTCTAGTATATTTTTCAAAACGATCATTTTTTGTTGCACATCTACAACTATGAAAGGCAAATTCTTTCAAACTGTTCTTTAAGCTTTTGGGCAACACCAAAGGAATCTAAAAATTCAAAAAAAGATAGGCATTGCTCGATGTCACTGAGAGCATTAGTATTCCCAACCTTGTATGCATACAGAGCCCTATGATACTTAATCAGCGTTCGATCATATAGATCTGTTTCAGGAATTTTAGAGTGATCGAGATAATTGAGAAACCTCATAGCAACTAGCAGATGGTTTCCTTCTATACAGACGCTAATGACATTAAGTAGCATCTTGATAATACGGCGGCGATTTTCAGGTAGGTTGTTATAAAACTGGGTACGATTGATCATCTCACTAGCAAAGGTTTCCAGCGTTTCCAAGGTCATCAAATCAACACTGTTTGTAAAGAGCCAGAGTTCATAACGCCCCCACTCCTCAACAGAAAAGAGATGATCCGTCAGAAATTCTATATCCTTCTTGCTAATCTGAAAATCTGAGCAACAGGAGGACAAGAGGGCCCTGACAATAATCGTATTGAGTTTATAGTTTTTTTTCTCAGGAAACTGTTCGGTCAAAGCTTCTGAGCTTGACAAAATATTTTGGAGCTTGACAACATTGTTTTCCTGATATGCATCAGCTACTTTTTTTGAGAACAGCACATCATCTGAATCAATGTAATTATGGTAAACATACTGAAACTCCTCTAGGGAAACGGCCATATTTTTTAAACAACAATAAAAAGAATCAAGTGTGATTCCATTAACTCCCCGTTCAAAACGGGATAGCTGAGCCACGGAAATATCACCAGCAGCCACCTCTTTCAGGGACATTTTTTTTGATTCTCTAATGACTTTGAATATTTTTCCGAAAGTTTCCAACATATCACTCCCCCAGTTTCGTATATGCAAAAAATTCTTACTAATTTTAATATACTAGTAACACGTTTCAATTATATTACAGAGAAAGTACTTTATATTTCAAATTAATACAAGCAGATTAATTCGCATGATAAAGCATTTTAATATAGCATTTATTGAATATTCTATCTTTTTCATGAATCTATTGATTTCAGTAACAATCTGAAGTATTCTATCTAACAACTTGAAAACACTAACATTTCTAGAGATTGATTTCCTTCTTATACTAGACAAAGCTTGATTGATTTATAAAAGTTTGATATAAAATCGCAAGACAATCATATGAAACATTTTTTAGAAATGGAGTAAATAAAAAAACGAGAGCCGAACTCTCGTCTTACTGTTGATTTCCAAAGACATCTCGATAGAGCATGCCGTCTCGTAAACTTTCAGCATCTCCTCCTAATTGCTCTACGAGCTTATAGGCAAAGGCAAGTGCGGTTGACGGTCCTCGGCTTGTTGTTAGATTGCCATCTACAACCACTGTTTGCTTTTGATAAATTCCGTCAGTAATTTGCTCCTGAACTCCGTCATAACAGGTGAAGTGCTTGTCTTTCAGGACACCTGCTTGATGGAGAGCGATTGGAGCTGCACAGATGGCAGCAATTTTCTTTCCAGCTTGGTCAAAGGTTTTAATCTGTGAAATGAGTGCTGGATTATCCCGTAGGTGAGCTGATCCTGGCATGCCACCTGGAAGAACTACCAAGTCATAGTCGGACAAATCACCATCAAAGATACGGTCGGCTTTTACCTGAATGCCATGCGATCCTGTCACCTGCTCTTCAAATCCTACCATATCACAAGAAATGTTTGCTCGACGCAAGACATCGACTACTGTCAAGGCTTCAATTTCTTCAAAACCCTGGGCTAAAATAACTGCTACTGTTGCCATAGTGGCCTCCTTATTTGATTTGTTTTAGGACGACTTTCTTTCGTTTGAATGGAATCTTTCCACTCTTTTCTTCTGCTAGATTGGTCTGGTAACTCATAGACAAGAGGAGACCGATACCGATGAGGTTACTAATAATTGCGGAGCCCCCTTGAGAAATAAATGGCAGAGGAATCCCTGTCAAAGGAAGTAAGCCTGTCACGGCACCGATATTTTCAAAGATATGGAAGAGCAACATCATGATAAAACCAGTCGAAATGTAGGTGTAGAACTGGTTATTTGACCTGAGCGTAATCTTCAACATACGGTAGATGAGAAGCAAGTACAGGGCAACCACAAAGACTGAACCAATAAAGCCAAAATCTTCAGCAATTACGGTGAAAATCATATCACTCTCACGTACTGGAATGAGGAGATTGGACACATTGAAACCTTGTCCAAACAAGCCACCACTTCCAATCGCAATTTGTCCCTGCGCCTGTTGATATGTTGTTGTTTGTGCAAAGTCAAAGGGATTGAGCCAAGCCAAGATGCGATTGATCTGGTAAGTTGGCATCCCAATCTGATGCAAGAAGGCACGTCCATCCTTGCTTATAAAGATGGCCATAAAGCCTGCAACAGCAGTCACTCCTGTCGCAAAAACCGGAATGATAATCTTCCACGAAACACCTGAAAGGAGAACCATACCAGAAAAAATAGCTACGAAAACCAAGGCAGTTCCCAAGTCACTTTGTAGGGCTAAGAGGATCAAGACTGGGATGGTAAAGGCGATCATCCAACCAATCAATAGGAAATCCAAGGGAATAGTCCGTCGCCATTCCTTGTGTTTTTGAGTGAATCTTACAATGGCTCGAGCCAACATCAAGATATATGAAATCTTCATGAATTCCGATGGCTGGAAAAGCGTCGTTCCACCAATCGATACCCAGTTCTTGGCACCTGTTGACGCTACAAGATTTGGATTGTAGAAAACAAGAGGTAGGACCATCAAAGCTAGCCCTAGACCATAAAGATAGGGAGTCACCTTCCATAAAAACTCGGTATTAAAGAACATGACCACAAAACCAATGACAAGGCCCAAGGAAATCCAAGCGATTTGCTGACCTAGAATTGGTAATACATTATTTGGATAGTCATGACTAACTGCTATATAAATGGCCACTACTCCAATCACCAGTAAACAAAACACTGGTAGGAGGAGGCTATAATCGACTCGAGAGTCGAAGGAACGTTTCATATTTTTTACCTTTTCTCTTTCTGGGATTTTTCTTTCATTCTATTGCGACGGGATTGGAGAAAATCAACTACAGCAGGCTCTAGCTGTTCTCTAGAAAGAACCTGAACAGCCCTTTCTTTTGACAAGGCCTGAGCGATTTGTTTGCCGTAACGCTTGCTGACGACACGACTGTCTAAGATAACAGCAACCGAACCTTGGTCAGATCGTCTAACAGTACGGCCCAGGGCTTGTTTTAACCGAATGATCGCCATCGGCAACTGATAATCATAAAAAGGATTTTTCCCTTCTTGACGCAGCTCTTGATTTAATTTTTTGGTTAACGGTTCTTGGGGATTTTGGAAAGGCAATCTCGGAATCACTTGGATCACGCAAGGATGGGTTGAAAAATCAACCCCTTCCCAGAAACTACCTGTTCCAAGCAAGATCTGGCGTTCGCCTTTTTCAAAACGTTTTTTCAGTTGGCTTGGTTCCCCATTTTTATACTGAGCTAGATGAGGTTGGTCTAGCAGGTCCGAAACTGCCAGCAACATCTCTTTTGAGGTAAACAAAACCAATAAGGGTTCTTGAAAGGCTTGTAAGCTTCGAATGACAGAAGCCACTTCACTAGCATAGTCAAAAGGCGAAACTTCTGTCACAAGAGGAAAATCATTGACTAGAAAGACTTCTTGTTGCTCCTGTTTTGCTACATCAAGCTTAACAAGTGGAGCATCCGGAAATCCCAATAAATCTGCTAAGGAAACCCGATTGCTGATTTCAAGAGTAGCCGATACTCCTAGGAGCCTACAATCTTCTGGCAATAAGTCTGCTAGTATAAAGCGGCCTTTTTTACTTGAACAAATCAAGACATCCTTGCTCGATTTCTCTGCTGTAGCAAGCCAAAATTCACGGTCCGAGGTGAAAAAGTTTGCAATCTCTCTATACTCTGGGAGAGCTAACTCCGAAAAATGCTGGCGCAACTCTTCAAGAGAATCCAACCACTTTCCATTCTTAAGACCTGATTGATAGTGCTCCATCAAGTATCGACATTCAAAACCTATACTCTCAAGCAAGCGTTTCTGAACCAAATCTTCCTCTGTCTCCAAGGACTTATCAAGCTGGGTTACAAGATCCTCAAGACGATAAGCCTGCTGGGCTAGATTTTCGAGAGCTAGCAGCATTTTTTGAGCTTCATCCAAGATCACCAAACGGTTGTCGACAAACTCCGGATTGTCTTCCAAACGAGTGACCAGATAGGCATGATTGGTCAAGAGAACACGACTGGTCTTGGCTTTTTCCTGCCCTCGTTTCCAAAAATCCTCTGTGGCAAATAAACTTTTCTTTGAAAGCTTGCCATCGTGGACTAGTTCTGGCAGAAAGTGCTGGTAGCGATAAAGCTGCCCGATTTCGTCCAAGTCACCAGTCTCTGTCTCTGTTAACCAGATGAGCAGTTGCATTTTAAAACGTGTGAAAAGGCGATTGGACTCCGGTCGATGGAGGACTTGGTGAAAAGCATCCAATTTCAAGTAATTTTGAGGCCCCTTGAGACTATGAATCTCCATATGGAAGACCTCTTTTAAGCGCTGACCTTCTTCTTGCATGATTTGATTTTGAAGAATTTTGGTCGGAACGCTCACTAGGATACCTGCTTGACTCTCCAAGTTCAAAGCAGGGAGGAGATAACCATAAGTCTTGCCCAGTCCCGTTTGAGCTTGGATAAAGGATGTCTGGTGTTCTTCCAATAATTGCTCAATCTTCTCCGCAAATTCCAGTTGTTGTGGACGCTCCTCCAGCCCCAATAAAGAAATATTTTTAGCAAAATCTTTAGATAATTTTCGTGGGACTAAGGCTTTGCTTTCCTTTCGGAGGAAAAACCCATGAAGTTCCATCAAGTCGGGCGAAGATAAGAGAGATTGTTGCTGATAGACCTCCTCAATCACCAGATAACTTTCATAGAGAAGGTTGTCTGCAAGTTTTAGCAAACTTTCTAAGAGCCCTTTTGGTAACTCAAATAGTTTTTGACGCATGTAAAGCAAGAGTTCAGCTGTTGCCTGAGCATCTGACAGGGCAGTATGGGCATGTTCCAGCTCAATGCCCAACTCTTGACAAAGGATACCTAGATTGTATTTTTCAAACTGAGGATATAGAACTTGGGCTAGCTCAACAGTATCTACCCGCGGTGTACGCAATTCATATCCTTCAAAAAAGAGAAATTCCGCAAGAAGGTTGGCATCAAACTGTACATTGTGCGCAACAAAAATACCGTCCTTAACCAATTCAAAAATTTTTCCGGCCACCTGAGAAAACTCTGGTGCCGCAGCCAAACGCTGATCGGTCAGACCCGTTAATTCTTTGATATGAGAATCCAAGGGTTCGTGGGGATTGACATCGGTCGCATACTGATCGATGATTTCACCATTCTCAATCACCACAATGCCTACTTGAATAATTTTTGCCTTGCTTCCGGTGCTGGTCGCTTCTAAATCAACCACCACATACCGATCATTTCTCGCATTCATCATTAAAAATTATATCAAAAAAAGCATGATTTGACACCCCTCAACTTTGATAACAATCTCGCTTTCCTTGCGAGTTTGAGTAAAAATCAAGACCTTAAAAGTGAGAATTTCACGCAAGTACAGCAGTTGGTCGCTGGTTCTGAGGTATTTGAAAACTTTATCAACAAAGCTACATCAACATAAAAAGACAACCAAGATATTAGCTGCCTTTTTGAGATATTTTTTTCATTGCTCTCGGAAGTAGCTTGCTAATTTCTGTTGGCAAGACAAGGTAGTTTTCTTGAGCTAGTTCTTGGGCAATGGCTGAGTGCAGATGGGTCGCTACTACTACGCGTTCATAGAGATTGACATGTGGAAACTGACCTGCAAAACCTGCAATCATCCCAGCCAAAGTATCTCCCATCCCACCGGTTGCTTGATAGGGGCCTCCAACCTCCAGTTGATAGTATTCAGGTTTGCCTGTTTGCCAGATACGAGTCGCTGGACCCTTCTCGATAAGAATCGTTTCTTGAGGAAAAGCTGAAAGAGCCCTAGCAGTCGTCTCTGTATTTTGATGGTCAAGAACTATACCAGACAGTCTTTCCCATTCCTTTTGGTGGGGAGTTAGAATGAGCTGACTGGAAGGAAATGGTAACTGGCCGTTTGCTAAGATGCCCAAAGCACCGCCGTCTGCAATCAAAATCTGGTCTTTTCTGAGACTGTCAAAGACCCGTTTTACGAGTTCTTCTCCAAATGCATCCTCTCGCAAACCCGGACCTAACAAGACAACTTCTGCCTTTTCCAACTGCTCTTTTAACAATTGCTGGTCTTGAAGAGAAAATGCCATGGCCTCCGGTAAATGACTGTGCAGAGCCGGAATATTCTCCTTATCCGTGCCAACAGTCACCAAACCTGCCCCACTTTTGACAGCTGCAATGGCTGACATGATGATAGCTCCCCCATAAGGATAGGTCCCTCCCAGCAAGAGCAGACGGCCATAGTCTCCTTTATGACTGGTACGAGAACGTTCAATAATGACTTTTTCTAGTAAGGCTTGATCAATCACTTTCATCGTTATTTTCCTCTCTATTCATTATACTATAAAGTCTATACACCTTGCATCTTGAACATAAATCTATTCGTTCATATAGAAAAAGAGGGGACAAAGCCCCTCTACTCTCCTTTCGTCCAAACACGAAAGTAATCGATTCATTTTTTATCTTCTACTAATCTGGTATTAAATGAACAGACTAATCCTCTTTGCGTTTTGCAGTTAATAAAGCTGCTGACAAGGCCAAGGTAACACCTGCCAAGAAAACAGCTGTTTCTGACTGTTTTTCACCAGTTTCTGGCAATCTCTTGTCTTCCTTAGCAACTTGAACTGGTGTTTCTGGAGTCTGAACTTTTTCTAACGAACTTAGTTTAAACTCTGGTTTTTCTACTGTCGGTGCTGGTTGATTACCTACTGTAGCTAGAATACCACGGTACTCTGGAAGTTTATGTTCTAGAGCCATTACAGCATTAACGCCACCCTTAAATTCAGGTTTCTCAACACTTGGTACTGCTTGATCTCCTACTGTGGCTAGAATTCCTGTGTATTCTGGAACTTCATTTACTGCTGCTTCTACAAAGTTAGCACCTCCTTTGAATTCTGGAACTTCATTGACTGGAGCAGGCTCCTCGCCTTTACTACTTGAAATAGATGCTTTCACTCCTACTTCAACAATGCGATCCTGAGCCTTTCTTTCTTCAGAATGAACAAGACTTCTAGTAGTACCCAAAACTTGAATATAGTCAACTTTTTCTCCATCTTGTCCTTCAGAAACGATACGACGTTGACCTTGAGCAAGTTCAGGGTTTTCACGAATAACTTCTTTAAACGGAAGCGGAGTCTTTTCAATTTCCAAACTTGGAGTTTCTACTACTAAGTTCTTAACGCCTTCTGTTGGTGTTGTTTGGAAGGTAGACTTAAAGTGTAAACGATATTCTTTCACCAGATTTCCATCTTTGGAAACAAGACGAACCAGTGTTGGAAGATTGGCATTTCCAGAATCCACAACTGTAACTACTCCATGTCCACTAGTTGTTGCAGTGACTTTTGGTTTTGAACCCATTGTTGTTAGAGTGTAATCTGTCACATTTGGATCAAAGTTTTCCAATGCTTTTCCGTCAATCGAAATAGTCGCTGATGGTGTTTCCACTTCTGCTCCCTTGCCTGCAGAGTAGGCTGTAAATTCTACAAGTGCAAGACCATTGGTAGTAGCCTTACGAGTCATGCGAGCACGAATTGCTGTCGTTTGAACCGGATCAAAATTAAACTCGATTGGTTTACCAGCTACTAATTCTCCAGAAGCTTTGTAAGGAATAGGTGCCCAATTTTCTGCCTTGTTGAATGGATGGTCAGCATTTTCTTCATAACGAGAAATCGTACTTGGTTCTGTAAAGGCAGGGCCAATATATCTTTCTAGAACCATTTTCTCTGGGGCATCTGTTCCACTATCTTTAAAGAACTGAATAGCTACTTTTCCAATAGATTGGGTGGCAATTTTACCGTCCTTCTTAAAGAGTAGTCCGACAGAAGTTTCTTCATTTTTCGGAGTACGAGACCAGTTTGTCCAACGTCCATCTTCATTGTATTTTCCATCATTGATATAGAAAATTCGATCATGTGAAGCTGCTTGTGTATCGTTCGTTGTCGAAGCAAAGGCTTTAGAATCCGTTTCATTGTTGCTTGGATTTTCTGAAATGACTTGATTTCCTTTAGAAACAACTGTCACCTGCATTTTAGTCGTTAGATTTGTACCAATGACATGACCGGTAATTTCAAATGTTCCCTCATGCTCTGTTGCATGTTCAGGAATAGCATCCCATTTCACTGCCAGTTTATCTGTAGTCCAAGTAGTTGAAGTTGGGTAATAAACAGTGACTTCTGAAGGAAGTTGAAGAGCATCTCCAACATTCAAGATTTTAGCACTATTTTCTGCAGCAAGAGGTTGACTAGTTTCTCTCTCATCATTGCGGAAGATTCTATATTCTTTCAATACCGTACCATCTTCTGCTTTTAAGATGAGACGTGTTGCACCTTTTGGACTGGTTGCAGGAACAACTGTTACCAAACCATTATTGCTAGCTGTTGCAGTGATTTCTTTGCTAGATTGAGGAATATAGTAATCGGTCTTAGATGGATTAAAGTGTTCAAGATCCTTGCCATCTACCTTGATAGAAATCTCTGAACTTGTAGAGCTTACTACCTTGTTTCCAAGGACAGTTAGCTCTGTCAGACCAACACCTGAAGTTCCATCAGCCTTCTTCATACGAATACGAACAGCGTAGGTTTCGACCTTATCAAATGTGAAGTGATTTGTTTGAGTTGCAGATAGCTGACCTGGAGCATGCAAGTTCTCAACTGCTTTCCAATTTTCTGGATTATTAAATGGATGATTGCTATCTCGTTGCGCATGACTGACATCACTTGGTAAATCTGGAATTTCTTTACCTACATAATATTCAACTACATATTCTTTTGGAAGACCAATTGCTCCATCAGTATAGAAATCAACCGACAAATTGTTGACAAAACGCTTCGTCAAGTCTCCTGAATTACCAAATAAGATAGAAGCCCAGTCATTATCAGTATTTGTTCTCCAAGTAGTCCATCTATTTTTAGCATCTGATGGCGTTCTTGATACAGTCAAATCGTTCAAGGTGTTGGCTGTGTCATCTCCTCCTGTATTGGATACAATGGCAGCTGGTAATTGTGAACCTGTCCATTGTTTAGAGATATTATTTCCAGCAACCACTTGACTAGATACTCGAACATGAGCTTTAGTTGTCAGATTGCTACCTACTAAACGACCATTGATTTCATAGACCCCTTCAGTTTGACTAAAGTTGGCTGGAACCTGATCCCAAACAACATCTTTATAGATAGTTGTTCCGTTAGAATGGTAAGCCCGAACATTAGCTGGCAATTGAACCGTCTCACCCTTAGGTACTGTGAGACTGATTTCCTCTGCAACTTGCAATCCTTCAACCGTTACAGTCGCTTGAGCTTCAATATCTGTGCCTTCCACATGTCCTTTAAGCGTAAAGCTATGATAGTGCCCCAACTCTTTTTCATCTACCTTATCCCAAGCTACAGATACTTTGCGTGGCAAGCCCTTATCAAATTCTGCTCCAACTTCTTTAGGTAGATTCGGTTGCTGATTGATATCTGTAGAAACAGACACAGGATGAAGTTTCACAATCTTCTTGCTGACTTTATTTTCTTTAATCACCACTTCAGTAGTTACAGATTCTGTTTTCTCTGTTTGATTATCGATTCGAGGTGTCAAAGTCACTCTTCCCTTAGTATAGAGCAATAGATTCTGACCATTCACCTCAAGATGTCCCCCATCAGATGATTTAGCTTCTAAGTGAATATCTGAAGCCGAAAACTCTGTTTGTGAACCATCCTCATAACGACCAATGACGTGATAAGTTAATACTTGATCTTCAGTGGCAGTTTCTTTTCCTTCTACAACCACTTCCAAACGTTTCAAAGCAGGAGCTTCCTTCACAAACTGAATTAAGTAAGTTTGAACCAAGTCACCCTTTTGGTCACTCAAGAAGACAGAAGCCTGATAACCATTATCAGCAGAAGCTTGCTGAACAGTTACTTGATACCCGGTAGTCTGAGCTCCAACACTTGGAATAGTTGCAGTGTAAGGAAGGGATACACGGTAATAGGTCTTGCCAGACTCAAAATTCTCAAGAGCTTTATCCCCAACAGTAAGTCCTGTAATGCTACTTGTTGTTTCCTTACTACTTGCGATAAAGGTTGCAGTCACTTCACGGTCGTCATCTACCAATTTACCAGTAGCCTCCGTACGTCCACCTTCCTTGTTCAAAGCAGCAGGGTCTTTCAAGGTCCAAGAAACAACATCAGTATAAATCAAGCTACCATCTGTCAGAACAGCTGTGACCGTTTTATCCAAATCAGCCGCATTCGTTCCAACTGGGACTGTAGCAACTTTTGGTAACCATCTATCTAAAGCAATCACTTTAACAAGTGCCTCAGCTTTAGTTTCTAAACCTTCTACACGTCCAGATACTTTTTTCTCACCTGCGCTTGTAAGCAAGTCAGATGGCATTTCCCAAGTTACAGTCTTTTCCTCAATACTACCATCACTATAAATAGCTGTTACTGTTTGAGGTAATTCAGGATTTGTCGTCACATCAGTTGTTGCTTTTACAGGAGCAAAGGCTACAAAGTGACGATTTTCTTTCTTACCAGACACCGTTGCGACCGTTGCGCTATCAGATGTCAAACCAGCAGAATCTGCATAAAGAGTAAATTTACCTTCTTTTTCTGTTGATTTTACAATGACAACCCCTTTACCATTGAAAGCACGTCTTTGCCATGTTCCATCTGCTTGAGCTTTGTAGCGTTCACGACTAGCTTGTTCTCCATTATCCACACCAACGATTTGTCCCTGACCATGAAGATTGAAATGAACAAGATTGTTAGCTGTAGGAACCACATTACCATCGCCATCAACAATTTCATAATGGATGTAGGATAGGTCCTTTCCATCTGCAGTGATAACATGCTCTTCTTTAGTCAGACGAACTCTTGCTGGCTCCCCAGCAGTTGTCACACTATCACGCGCAATTTCGTTGCCATTTTCATCTCGAGCAATCGCAGTCAGTGTGCCTGGTTGGTATTTCACAAGCCACTCAAGATACAATTCACTTGGTTTAGCTCCCTCATGATATGGACGTCCATCTTCTGTCCTTTTCTTAGTAAATTCCTTTTTACCAAGCGACTCTCCATTTAAGAACAATTCGACGCTTGCAGCATTTGAGAAGGTACGAACCGGAACCTTTCCATCAATCAGCATCTTGCGATCCTTAAGGGTCTCTTCAGTCCAGTTCCAATGTGGTAAAATGCGAACAGTTGGCTTTTCTTTAGCACTATACCATTCACTACGGTAAAGGTAGAAATCATTCTTTGGTAAACCAGCTGTATCAATAATACCAAAGTAAGAGCTCTTGACAGGTGTACTATCTTGGTTATGCCATGGAGTCGGTTCTCCAATATAGTCAATTCCTGTCCAGATAAATTGTCCAGCATAGCCAGCACGATCACGGTCAAAAGTCCATGATTCAGTAGCTGTTCTTCCCCATCCAACACGGTCATTACCATAGTCAGATTGTTCATAGTGACGATTTGGACGATTGTCATGTCCAAGGATTTGAGCAGGGTTATAATAAGAATCACGCGTCCTAGTAGCTGAAGAGGTTTCAGAACCATAAATGAGCCAGTCTGGATGCGCTCTACGAACAGCATCATAATTACGTTCACCATAGTTCATACCGACAGCATCCATAATTTCTGCGAGTTTCAAGAAATCACCTGTCGCTGCACGACTAAATTTGTTTTCCCCCATGGTTACATAACGCTCAGTATCAATCGCTTTGATAACTGCCTTCAAGCGTTTAGCAGTTTCGATAGAACGAGGACTACCATTTGCCTCCTCTACTTCATTTCCAAGAGACCACATGACGATAGACGGATTGTTCTTATCACGTTCTACCATTGTTCTGAGATCAAAATCAGACCACTTCTCACCCTTCTTAGCCTCCGGATGAGTTGCATCTTGATCAAAGAACCGTCCATAGTCGAAAGTCTTCTTGCCACCATACCAAGTATCAAAAGCTTCCTCTTGAACCAAAAGACCTAAACTAGCTGCAGCATCAAGCAACTGAGGACTCGCTGGATTGTGGGTTGTTCGAATAGAGTTAACCCCCATATCTTTCAAGAGTTTTAATTTACGATAGGTAGCCTTATAATTCTCTTCTGCCCCCAAGGCTCCATTGTCATGGTGAATACTTACTCCGTGGAATTTCATGCGTTCACCATTCAGAGAGAAACCTTCCTCAGCAGTCCAATTGAAATAACGGTAACCAAATGTATCTTCTGTTACATCAACTAGTTGACCTTCTTTATAAACCTTTGTTTTCAACACATACAGTTGAGGATGATAACTTTTTGTCGTCCAAAGAGTTGGTTTATTAACTAGGATTGTTTGTCTGAAATCTGCAGTTTCATTTTCTGCTAAATTCTTCGTTTCAGAGCGGACTAATTCTGAAACAACCTTACCTTCCTTAGTAAAAATTTGTTGTTCCACAAAGACTTTAGCAGCCTTCTTATCCGTATTTTTAATCTTACTTTGAACCTGTGTTTCAACATTCCCTTCTTTTTGCTCAGCAAGTTTTGGAGTAGTGATATGATTACCATTTTCGGCAACATGGACTTTATCACGATAACTAAGGGTTACATCACGATAAATCCCACTTCCTGAATACCAACGACTACTTGGTTGCTTATTGGTCACTTGAACAGTAATTGAATTTTCACTACCATCCTTGTTTAAAAATTCTGTGATATCATATGAAAAATGATTATAGCCACTTGGATAATGTCCGACAAATTTACCATTTACATAGACTTTTGAATCCATGTAAACCCCATCAAAATTGATACGAACATCCTTATTCTTGTCAGCTTCATTTAATGTGAAAGTCTTACGATACCAAGCTGTTCCACCATTTAACTGGCCACCCTCATTACGCGCGGGAGATTTGTGATCAAAGTCAAAATAAATACTCCAATCATGAGGAAGATTCAATTTAGACCAATCATGAACATCCACATCTTTTTTTGAAAAATCTCCTTGGGCATTTAGTTTAAAATACCAATCTTTATTAAAATCTTGTTTTCGTTCCGATAATAGCTGTTTTTCCTTTTCAACTTCGGCTTTGTTTGACTCTCTAGACAGCACTTGCGATTTTTCAGAAGAAGATTTGATCTCTGTGTCTGCTTTCACTTGGTCCTTTTCAGAAGTTTTTTTAGAATCCTCTTTTACTTCTGTTCCAGCTTTTACTGCAGATTCAACAGGCTTTGGCTTTGCCTCTTCAGATTTCTGTTTGTCCTCAACCTTAGTTCCTTCTTCTACTTTATTTGGAGTTTCCCCTTTAGGACTAACCAATTCACGACTACTCTCGTTAGTAGGTGTAGTAGGTTCTGTATCCTTAGTCACTTTGTCTTCTGCCGATTCAGCTTTTGGTTTTACAAACTCACGCCCACCATTCTCATCAGCCTTTGCAATAGCAGCTACCACATCATCGGGAAGCTTATCTAAAGGTTGAGCTTGATGAACAGTTGTTTCTTCTGTTTTAGCATTGGATGAATCCACCTCCTCAGCTTGTACAGCAGAAATACCAAATATACTAGCCCCAATCATTACAGATGCCGCACCTATTGCAAATTTACGAATGCTATAATGACAACGTTTATCAAAAAGTGTTTTGTTCATTAAAATCCTCATTTCTTTTTCTTGATACAAAGTAAGCGTTTACTTTATTTTAAAAAATAACCTCCTTCTGAATACACAAACAAGTACCAAGTTTTATAATGTATTTTATATATTAAATATATCAAAAGGCACCTTAAATTGCAATTATTTTCCATTAATTTAACCCAATAAAATGATATATAAGAAGGGGGCATTTAAAAGGAATAGTTGCAATGAAAATAGCTTTCGGTTCTAGACTCTTTCTACTACAAATTGAATTCCATTAATATCTTTTTCAAACTTCAAATTTATAGTTTATAGACTGCATTACTCTACATAAAAAGAAGGCGAACCTCCTTCTACACTATTTTCCCTTAAATTCCGCAAAAGTCTGTAAGATTTTAGCAGCAACTGCTGGAGAAGGAGCTCCTTTTATCTCTAACGTGTCATCTGCATATGGAGTAAGACCAGCAAAATCTCCTATCTGGACTGAATAGAGCGACGTTTTAAACAGTTCAATATCGTTTTGGTCATTGCCAAAAGCGATGAAGTTCTCCCCACATAACTTTTCAACAGTTGTTGCCTTATAAGTATCCAAGGGATTAACATAAAGGCACTTTTCATGCGCATGATAGGAGAGATGAGCCTGTCCTAGTCTTTCTAGCTGACCAAGCAGATCATCAAGCAAATCCTCGTGGTCACCCATATAAACGACTACCTTAATCGGAGTCCCTAAGTCCTCGAGTTTCTGATGACGAGCTACCTTTAGGGGATCCACACTGGAAATAAATGGAATCTTCTCTACAATCTGACCACTATAGTCAAAGCAATCATCTACAAAGAAAGGGAGATTATAAGTCTGGCAATAATCCACTAGCGCCTGATAAACTCTAGCATCGAGATTCCTTTCGAAGATAGCCTGCCCCAGATGATAGGCTACGCCACCATTCAATCCTATGACCAAGCGCTGACTGAGTTCAGGGCCTAATAAACCCAAACAATCCCGATAAGAGCGGGCTGAGGCAAACACAAGCTCATGTCCATAATCTTCAGCCTTTAAAAGAACCTGCTTAATCTCCTCATCTATGGTCATGTAGTCAAAAGATAGCGTTCCATCCAGGTCAAATACGAATTTCATCTTTCTAGTCCTTATTTAGTGTTCGAAGCGCTGCCTGATAGGTTTGCTCCATTAGCATGGTAATAGTCATAGGACCAACTCCACCAGGTACAGGTGTGATGTGACTAGCAAGTGGTGCAACAGCATCATAATCAACATCTCCACAAAGCTTGCCATTTTCATCTCGGTTCATCCCAACGTCAATGACAACCGCTCCTGGTTTGACGAAGTCAGCAGTCACAAACTTGGCGCGACCGATTGCAACGACAAGGATATCCGCCTTAGCAGCCACTTTGGCAAGATGATGGGTGCGTGAGTGGGTCAAGGTCACTGTTGCATTTTTAGCCAAAAGAAGCTGAGCCATCGGTTTCCCAACGATGTTGGAACGACCGATAACAACCGCATTTTTACCTTCTAGATCAATCCCATATTCATGAAACATTTCCATAATTCCTGCAGGTGTCGAAGGAATCATAACTGGATGACCAGACCAGAGGCGACCCATGTTTAGGGGATGGAAACCATCCACGTCTTTTTCGGGGTCAATGGCTAATAACACTGCCTCTTCATCGATATGTTTTGGCAAAGGTAATTGAACTAAAATCCCATGCCAAGCTGTATCTTGATTGTATTTGGCAATCAAGTCTAACAATTCAGCTTGGGTAATGGTCTCTGGAACTCGCACGACTTCACTACGGAAGCCAGCAGCGAGAGCTGACCGTTCCTTGTTGCGAACGTAGACTTGGCTGGCAGGATTGTCCCCCACCAAAATCACTACCAATCCTGGAACTAGACCTGTTTCTTCTTTTAGTTTGGCCGTCTTTTCAGCCAACTGTCCTTGTAACTTAGCTGCAAGAGCCTTCCCATCAATAATCTGTGCCATATCTCTTCTCTTTTCTATCAAATATCCTCTATTATATCAAAAAATAACTCGCCATTCTAACACTTCTTGCCTAATGGACCTTATAGTCTGAAACTATAAGAAAAAGCCCTTATCGAGCTTTTATGCCTATTTATACTAGGTAAACTTGTCACGCTTTCTTTTTGACTTTTGGAGCCGGTAAGACTTCATACATCTCCTTGATTAATCTCATTAGAAATGATTTATCTTCAATGTCTTCTATCAAAATCATCTCCTTAGCTCCTTCATAAGGACATTCAAGCCTAGTCTGTCCCAGTTGATCCAAGACCAGCTTCACAGGCTTCAGTAACAGACGATTATCGTAGATTTCTCCAATAATCTTTCCACGATAATAAAGAATATACTCTCCCATCATTGGACGATAACTCATCTCCTCTGACTCTGATAGCTGTTCGAGAATAAAATCTAAATACTCTTTACTGGATGCCATGATGCCTACTCCATTTCTTCTAAAAATGAGGTCTTACAAAACCTTACTCAAAAATTCCTTGGTCCGTTGTTCTTTTGTTTGATCGAAAATCTCCTCTGGTGTTCCATCTTCGACAACAACTCCATCCGCCATAAAGATAACACGGTCTGCTACCTCACGCGCAAAGCCCATTTCATGAGTCACAATCACCATAGTCATCCCTGACTTGGCAAGGTCTTGCATAACAGCTAGAACTTCTCCAACCATCTCAGGATCTAGGGCTGAAGTCGGCTCATCAAAGAGCAAAACATCTGGTTCCATAGCAAGTCCACGTGCAATGGCAATCCGTTGCTGCTGACCACCTGACAAACTCTGAGGATAGGCCGTCGCCTTATCTGGCAAGCCAACTTTTTCTAACAGTTCCTGTGCTCTTTTCTCCGCAACTTCCTTGCTTTCACCTTTGGTTTTAATTGGTGACAAAGTGATATTTTCCATCACTGTCATATTGGGAAAGAGGTTGAATTGTTGGAATACCATCCCCATCTTTTCACGCATAGCAAAAAGATCATTTTTCTTATCTGTGATATCAACTCCTTCAAAGATAACCTTACCTTTACTTGCTTCTTCAAGGAGATTCATCGAACGAAGGAGGGTTGATTTCCCGCTCCCTGACGGACCGATAATGACCACAACTTCTCCTCGTTTAATCTCAAGGTTAATGCCTTTTAAAACTTCATTTTTCCCAAAAGACTTATGTAGTTCTTCAATTTTAATCAAGGTTTCTGTCATTATTTCTTGTCTCCTTGTCCAATATGTTTTTCAAATGCTTTCAACGCCACTGTCAAAACAGAGGTCATAATCAAATAGTAAAAGGCTGCAAATAAAAGGGGAGTCAACGGTAAATAAGTTGTTGTCGCTACTGTCGTTGCACCATTCCACAACTCCATCACCCCAATCGCTGACAAAAGCGAACTATCCTTGATAATGGTAATAAATTCATTTCCCAATGCTGGCAAAATATTCTTGATAGCTTGTGGCAAGATAACATAACGCATGGCATTTTTCGGACGAATACCAAGAGAGTAAGCGGCCTCTAACTGCCCTTTAGGAACGGCATTGATCCCCGCACGAACAGTTTCTGAAACGTAAGCACCACTGTTCATAGAAATAATCAGAATACCAGGAATCAAACGAGAAAGATCAACTCCTAAAATTCCCACTTGAATAGTCGGAGCATTGATATGCATAAGAGCAAAGGCAATCATTATTTGAACCATCATAGGCGTCCCACGGAAGATCCAAACATAGACATTTGCAAACCAAACGAGCGGTTTAAAGCGTGAACGTTGGGCAAAGGCCAGTAACACACCTATAATGGTCCCTAAGCAGACAACAAGGATGGAAATCAATACGGTAATCAGAGCACCATAGTTAAAATACGGTAAATACTTTGGTAAAAAAGAAAAATTCATATTCAATCAACTTTCTATGTATTAGATTGTATGATTATAACATAAATTGAATTAAAATGCAATCTTTTTTCTCTAATTTTAACAATTAACTTGATAGAATAGAGAAATAGAGAGAAATCACAGTTTTTTTCTAGTCAACTACCTCTTGTTTATGGTAAAATAGAAACGATAAGAAATGGAGGAGAATCAAAATGGAATCACATTTGGTTAGAATCATTAACCGCCTAGAAGCAATGACAAAAGATGGTGGAAATCTAAAACGTAATTTTGAACGTGAAGGTGTTGTTGTCGCAGAAGTTGCATACAGCCACGACGAAGAAAACGGATCACTCTTCACCCTTCGCGATGTAGAAGCTCGTGAAACTTATACTTTTGATAGCATTGATTTGATTGCAATGGAGATCTACGAACTCCTTTACTAATATAAAAACAACGGGCAGTAAGGCCCGATGAATGAGAATCCTTTTTGTCACCACAAATGGGATTTTTTCTTACCTTCAATGTCGCTGGATTCTCCATAAATCCTTCTTTTAAAAACGACCACTTCCCAATCTTTTTACTTGCTTTACGCCTTAATCATGCTATAATGAGAGTATAAAACTTTGACTATTCTTGACCTTTTTCTTAGACCAAGAATAAGAATGAAATGAGGTAGATGTATGCTCTGTCAAAACTGTAAAATTAACGACTCAACAATTCATCTGTATACCAATATCAATGGACAGCAAAAGCAAATTGATCTCTGTCAAAATTGCTATAAAATTATCAAAACAGATCCAAATAATACCCTCTTTAAAGGAATGACTGACTTAAATAATCATGACTTTGATCCATTTGGCGACTTTTTCAATGATTTGAACAATTTCAAACCTTCTTCTAATAACGTCCCTCCAACTCAATCTGGTGGAGGATATGGAGGAAACGGTGGTTATGGACCTCAAAACCGCGGCCCACTTCAAACACCTCCTAGCCAAGAAAGAGGACTCCTTGAGGAATACGGTATCAATATTACTGAGATTGCTCGTCGGGGAGATATTGACCCTGTTATCGGTCGAGATGAGGAGATTATCCGCGTTATCGAAATCCTCAACCGTCGAACCAAGAACAACCCTGTCCTTATCGGAGAACCAGGTGTTGGTAAAACAGCCGTTGTCGAAGGTCTAGCTCAGAAGATTGTCGATGGCGATGTTCCCCATAAACTTCAAGGCAAGCAGGTCATCCGTCTGGACGTGGTCAGTCTAGTCCAAGGAACAGGGATTCGAGGCCAATTTGAAGAACGAATGCAAAAGCTCATGGAAGAAATTCGCAAACGCGAGGACATCATCCTCTTTATCGACGAAATCCATGAAATTGTTGGTGCAGGATCTGCTGGCGATGGCAATATGGATGCAGGAAATATCCTCAAACCAGCCCTTGCCCGTGGTGAATTACAAATGGTCGGTGCCACTACTCTCAATGAATACCGTATCATTGAAAAAGATGCTGCCCTAGAGCGCCGTATGCAACCTGTCAAGGTAGATGAACCAACTGTCGAAGAAACCATTATCATCCTCAAAGGGATTCAAAAGAAATATGAGGACTACCACCACGTCAAGTACACAGACGCGGCCATTGAAGCTGCTGCAAATCTTTCCAATCGCTACATCCAAGACCGCTTCTTGCCAGACAAGGCTATTGACCTGTTGGACGAAGCTGGTTCAAAGATGAATCTGACACTGAACTTTGTTGATCCTAAAGTGATTGATCAGCGTTTAATTGAAGCTGAGAATCTCAAAGCTCAAGCTACACGAGAGGAAGACTTTGAAAAGGCTGCTTATTTCCGCGATCAGATTGCCAAGTACAAAGAAATGCAAAAGAACAAGGTGACCGATCAGGATACTCCAATCATCAGCGAGAAAACTATTGAACATATCATTGAGCAGAAAACCAATATCCCTGTTGGAGAACTCAAAGAAAAAGAACAGTCTCAGCTTATCCATCTAGCAGACGACCTCAAGGCCCATGTTATAGGTCAAGATGAAGCTGTCGATAAGATTGCCAAGGCCATCCGTCGTAATCGTGTTGGACTTGGAACTCCCAACCGCCCAATCGGAAGTTTCCTCTTTGTCGGACCAACTGGTGTCGGTAAGACAGAACTTTCCAAACAACTAGCCATTGAACTCTTTGGCTCTGCTGACAGCATGATTCGCTTTGATATGAGTGAATACATGGAAAAACACAGTGTGGCTAAATTGGTCGGAGCCCCTCCAGGTTATGTCGGCTATGATGAAGCTGGTCAGTTAACGGAAAAAGTTCGTCGCAATCCTTACTCACTTATCCTTCTCGATGAGGTCGAGAAAGCCCATCCAGATGTGATGCACACGTTCCTTCAAGTCTTGGACGATGGTCGTTTGACAGATGGGCAAGGACGAACAGTTAGCTTTAAGGATGCTATCATTATCATGACCTCAAATGCTGGTACGGGTAAGGCCGAAGCCAGTGTTGGTTTTGGAGCTGCTCGTGAAGGACGTACTAATTCTGTTCTTGGTGAACTCGGTAACTTCTTTAGTCCTGAGTTTATGAACCGTTTTGACGGCATCATCGAATTTAAACCTCTCAGCAAGGACAACCTTCTCCAAATCGTCGAACTCATGCTAGCGGATGTCAACAAACGCCTCTCTAGCAACAATATCCACCTCGATGTGACTGACAAGGTCAAGGAAAAGTTGGTTGACTTGGGATATGATCCAAAAATGGGGGCGCGCCCACTCCGCCGCACCATTCAAGACCATATCGAGGATGCCATAACAGACTTCTACCTTGAAAATCCAAGTGAGAAAGCCCTCAAGGCAGTCATGACAAGCAATGGCAATATTCAAATCAAATCTACAAAGAAAAGTGAGAAAACAGAAGAGATTGCTTCTGAAATAGAAGAATAATTCTATATAACAAGTGCAGAAAGTCCATCATTTTCTGCACCTTTTTTTACTAAAATAAATGTAAAACCTTGACAGCTAGCGCCTCGTCCATTATGATAATAATAAAGATACTAGAGAATGAGGAAAATGCAATGGCAAACCCAACTTTTGGTGAAAAAAAAGAGAATGTGACCTACCAGCCCCGCTATGGTGTGTACGCAGTTATTCCTGATGCGGAGAAAAAACAAATTGTCCTAGTCCAAGCTCCCAATGGGGCTTGGTTCTTGCCAGGTGGAGAGATTGAAGCAGACGAAGATCATCAAGAAGCACTGAAGAGAGAACTAATCGAAGAACTTGGCTTTACAGCTGAGATTGGAACCTTTTATGGGCAAGCTGATGAGTATTTCTACTCTCGCCACCGTGATACCTACTACTACAATCCAGCTTATCTCTATGAAGCTATTTCTTTCCAAAAAGTACAAAAACCATTGGAAGATTTTAATCATATTGCTTGGTTCCCTATTGATGAAGCAATTGAAAAACTCAAACGTGGTAGCCATAAATGGGGAATAGAAGCTTGGAAAATCCAGCATGGAATTGGCTAAAATACACGATTTTATCCAAAAAGTGCTATAATAGAGTTAGAAAATCGGAGGAACTGTTATGAAGCTTATCAATACGACAAACTCACACTCGCAACTTGTAAAAAGCCAATTAGAAAGCACAGACGCAACTCTTGTCGAGGTCTATTCTGCTGGAAACACAGATGTAGTTTTCACACAAGCCCCGCTTCACTATGAAATCCTCATTTCCAACAAACACCGTGCTATTCGTGAACCTGAAATCGAAACCATCCAAGACTTCTTCTTGAAACGTAAAATCGACAAAGGAAGCATTGATGAAGCCAATATCAAGACGCTTTATTCAGATAAATTGATTGAGATTTCAATCCCTGTAAAATAAGAAAACCAGCCAAAAGCTGGTTTTCTTTTGCAAAAAAGATTGGTAGTGCACAACTACCAATCTTTTAGTTTTATTTCACAGCTTCTTTTAAAGCATCTACCTTATCCAGATGTTCCCATGGAAGGTCAATATCTGTACGTCCCATGTGTCCATAAGCCGCTGTTTGACGGTAAATTGGGCGTTTGAGATCCAGCATTTGGATAATTCCTGCAGGGCGAAGGTCAAAGATTTGACGCGCTGCTTTTTCAAGCTTGCTTTCAGCTACTGTTCCTGTACCAAAAGTATCGATACGAACGGAAACAGGCTGGGCCACACCGATGGCATAGGCCAATTGCACTTCTGCCTTCTTAGCAAGACCTGCTGCAACGATGTTCTTGGCAATGTAGCGAGCCGCATAAGAAGCTGAACGGTCCACTTTAGTCGCATCCTTACCAGAGAAGGCACCTCCACCATGACGAGAGTAGCCACCATAGGTATCCACGATGATCTTACGACCAGTCAAGCCTGAGTCCCCTTGAGGTCCACCGATTACAAAGCGACCAGTCGGATTGATGACGAATTTTGTCTGTTCATCCAAGTAAGAAGCCGGGATCACCTCTTTGATAACCTTGCTAATCACATCATTGTGAATTTGTTCATTGCTAACTTCTGGATCGTGCTGAGTTGAAATCACGACTGTGTCCACACGTACCGGACGGTCATTTTCATCATACTCAACTGTAACTTGTGATTTAGCATCTGGACGGAGATAGCTGATTTCACCAGACTTACGAAGTTCTGCCAAACGACGAACTAGCTTGTGGCTGAGTGAGATTGGCAATGGCATGAGTTCTTCTGTCTCATCCACCGCAAATCCAAACATGAGCCCTTGGTCTCCAGCTCCAATCAAGTCAAGCGGATCTTGATCTGCATTTCCACGAACCTCCAAGGCTTCGTTAACCCCTTGGGCGATATCTGGTGACTGCTCAACAAGCGATGGATGAACTCCAACTGTTTCCGCAGAAAAACCATACTCTGTATTGGTATAACCAATCTCTGCAATGGTATCACGAACCACACGGTTAATATCCACATAAGCATGTGTAGAAATTTCACCAAAAACATGGACGGAACCAGTGTAGACAGCTGTCTCAGCAGCAACGTGCGCCTCTGGATCCTTTGCTAAAATAGCATCCAAAATCGCATCTGAAATTTGGTCTGCAATCTTATCTGGATGCCCCTCAGATACAGATTCAGACGTGAATAATTTACGTTCTGACATAAAAATGTCCCCCCTTAAAAAATATTGTTATAGAGTTACAAAGTACTGATAGGAAAACTACTAGTAATGAATACCTACCACCTTATCGGGACTATATAACCTTATCATTATACCACTTTTTACTTTTTTTTGCAGTATTTTCTCGAAATCGAAAAAAGAACCTTACGGCTCTTTTCTCGTCATAAAATTTCGGCTTGTGCTCCATAATACAGAAGGTCATACCTATGCTTATCTGCATACTTCATCTACAAACTACCTATTTTTTTATGACAATGTTCTTACCAACAATCTTCCAGTTAGGTTTACTGTTCCTTAGACTTTCTATTGCTTACAGTTAAGCCAAGTCCAGCCATTAGGAGGCCAAGTCCTACAATACCATAGTTCGCTGTATCATTACTTCCTGTATCAGGGAGTTTCGTCACTTCTTTTTTATAAGCTGTAGCTACTGGAACTGTGGTATTTGGAGTCGCACTTCCTGTCTGAGCAATAGGTAGTGTTGTACGACGTTCTAGGTAAAATTGGTAATTATCTTTCGTTACCTTGTAATTGTGTCCTTCAGTCACAGTTTCAACAATCCATGTAGTTGCATCCTTAGTTAAAGAATCAGCCAAGTTACGATTAATATTCATTAATCGACCTTCAGATACAAAATCTTTATAGCTAATATCGGTCCCTGTCGAAGTTGCAACAATTCTTTCGATTTTTGCGGCTTTCAAAGACGCAAGAGTATTCGCCATCGTTGGAATTGAAGGATCCTCCTTCATTGGAGCATCTGTCAACAATACGACAAACTTTTTATTTTTAGGTGACTTAGACCAGTCGTAGGTTGAAACAATTTGTGTAAGAGTAGGTGTAGATGTTTCAGGGAAATCTCCACCATGTGCAAGCTTAATGCCTGCTAAGGCTTTTTCAAGCTCAGCTGGGTCAGAGGTAAAATAAGATTCATTAAATTTTGTTAAAATTGTACCCTCATCTGCTAATCCACCTATACGTCCATATACTTCATCACTAAAGGTAGCTAATCCAAAACGTGCTGCTACTCCATCTTTAGCAAGATTTCTTGCAAACTCATTGATATTGTTACGGACAGTGTCAATAGTTCGAGACATAGATGCTGAACGGTCAACAACAAAAACGATATCGGCAGAGTTAGATTTTGAAATCGTTCTTGTCGCTTTCTTGATTTCGACTGTAGTTGTTTTATCAACACGTTCATATTGGGTATAAGAATTTCCATCTTCATCTTTGCCGCTCACTGTACTCTCAGTTGTTTCAGTCTTTGGAGCAGGAAGTTCTTCGCTTTTTACAGGTGCCACTTCTGTCTTTGTGACTTCGACTGTTGCAGTTTCTTCATGAATCTTTTGATCACCTTCTTGGCGTTCTTTCACGTCAATAGGTGAAACCTTCTTAGAAACATCAACAAGCTCTCCAGGTTTTGCATCTGATTGGTTAACGACTGGTTTCGCCTCATCAGCTTTAATTTCTGCTACAGCAGCTTCGACTGCCGATTTATTTGCTTCAGTTTTCTTTACTGTTTCAGTTGCAGCAGATTCCGCTTTTGTTGTTTCATCTGCAGACACTTGTCCGACCTGAGCAAAAGCAAACAAAATTGCTACAGAAGCCAACCCAACTTTCATTTTACGGAATGAAAAACGTTGTTGTTTCATAAATGATTTATCCATAAAAGTCCCCTTTTCTTTTCACGGATCATATTATATAATCCGATTGTTTTATAGTATAATAACACAATTTTGTATAGTTTTCAATTTTTTTCCTTACGATTTCAATAAAATATCGGTCTAAAAAAGGTTTTAAAGCAATTACTGTTTTATAAATCAAATTATTTAAAATATATAATTATTATCTCCTTTGAATAGTTCAGAAAATAAAAACTCAGTAGAATCAGGTGATTCTACTGAGTTTTTAAAATGTTTGGCGTTTGGCTTTTCGCTCTGCACGCCCACGTGCGCGATTTTCAGCACGCTTGGTTTTGCGGCGTTTTTCATCCACCGCCCATTGAATCTTCTTCTTATAGCCTGGTTTGACCTTTTTCTTTTTCTTTTTAACCAAGCCAATCATTTCAATATCAAGCTTATCCTGCTTCTTTTCACGATTAGCACGACGATCACGGTCATAAGTATCTTGAAACTCTCCGTCTTTGACCATCTTAGGAGTAAACTTGATCCCTAATTTCTCCAACTCACGGATATCCGAGTCATCACTAGGCTGGTAAAGGGTAATCGCTGTACCAGGCAGTCCGTTGCGCCCAGTTCGTCCAACACGGTGAACAAAGAAAGACAAGTCTTGCGGAATGGCATCATTGATGACATGACTGACACCTTCAATGTCAATTCCACGCGCTGCCAGGTCTGTTGCAACAATGTACTCAAAATCAAGATTTTTCACCTGATTCATGATCCGCTTACGTTCACGAGGGGCAATATCTCCATGAATCTTAGCAACCTTCAATCCTTGAGCAGTCAAGTAGGCATGTAACTCATCAGCACGCGTTTTTGTGTTAACAAAAATCATTGCTAAATAAGGCTGCATCAACTGGGTCAGCTCGTAAATTTGAGCATTCTTGTCGCGGCCCTTGGTCGAAATCAACCAATTATCAATGGTATCTGAGATAACTGTCTTAGTCTTGATTTTTTCCATGACAGGATTTGACAAGTATTTTTTCAAGAACGGTTGCAATTTTTGTGGAATAGTTGCTGAAAAGACCATGAATTGCAAGTCTTTTGGAAGGCTCCCTGCAATCTTATCAACGGTTTCCAAGAATCCCATATCCAAGGTCATATCGGCTTCATCAACTACAAAGGTCTTGGCCTTGTGAATAGCCAAATCACCAGATTTGACCAAGTCATAGATACGACCCGGTGTTCCGATAACGATATGAGGCTGGTTGCTGGCAAGTTTCTCAATCTGACGCGTCTTATCCGTACCACCCACATAATTAACCACACGAACTTCGATATCTGAGTGAGCTGCAATCTGACGAGCTGCTTGGTAGATTTGAGTAGCCAACTCACGACTTGGTGCAGTAATGACCGCTTGCACACTATCGCTAGTTTCATCTAATTGCTGGAAAATGGGTAATAAGAAAGTATGAGTCTTTCCTGAACCTGTTTTTGACTCGCCCACCAAATCACGACCCGCCAAGACAATAGGAATCAACTTTTCCTGAACTTCGGTAGGAGTCGTAAACTTCAACTCCTCCAATGCCTTTTCTATATAGTTTTTAAACTGAAATTTCGTAAATGACATATTATCCTCGATTCTATCCTTTCAATTATACCATATTTTATCCTATTGCAGTAGTCCCATTTGAGTCTCAGTCCTGTAGTAAAGATTCGAATAGATTAAAAGGTTGAAACTCTCTGGTTCCAACCTCTTTCATTATTTCCAAGTCAATACAGCATTCAAACCATAATGATCACTGACTTGTGGACTATTTTGGCCATCAAAAACTACTTGTAAACTCTCTACTTCTAACTCTTTGGTCGTAAAGACGTAGTCGATTCGTAGTGGCTCGGTATTACCTTTCCAGCCATCAATTTCTGGTGGAACGGTATAGCTACCACTTCTTTCTTTCGCAACTTCAAACGCGTCTTGTAATCCTAATGGGCTAGCTAAAATCGCTTGATAGCCTTCCTGACCAGCTGGATTATTAAAATCACCCGCTAAAATTAGAGGTTTGTTCAACTCTTTTAGTACAGCCTCAAATCGTGCCCATTCTTCTTGGAAACCTTTATCCCACCAAGAGAGATGAACGCTTGCAAGAGCAAGTTCCTTATCTTCAACCTCTGTCTCAGCCAAGGCAACGCGACGAGTATGGTAGTCCGTTGGATCATCTACATCTGATACTAAAATCTCACGCGCCTTAATAGGTGTTTTGGATAAGATGGCTACGCCTTCATGGTAGCGGTCATAGCCAACATGATTGTAAGCCCAAGTCCAGTAGTAGTTTTTCCCTTTCTCAGACAATTTTTCAACTAGAAGTCGGACATAGTGGTCCTGATGAATGGGTGCTGCTGATGGTAAAGCTTGATAGTGATTGTTAACCTCTACCTCAGGCGAAGCCATTTCTTGATTGATCTCTTGGAAACAAATCAAATCATAATCCTTATCAAGAATGTCTTGGAGTAAGATTTGGAATTTTTCCTCTGCTTCCTTCTCCATCCAACTGTGGGTATTGAGTGTTAGAAATTTCATGCTTTTCTCCTAAAACAAGAGGTTGGAAAACAGCTTCCAACCCCAAGTATATTACAATTCTACTTTAGCAACTGCTGTTTTAGCTGCAAGAGAACCCGTTTGTTCTAATTTAACTGATTTGAGGACATCACCATTTGTGAAGACAACCACTGTTGATGTTTTACGTCCTGCTTCTCGAATAGCATCCAAGTCAGCTGTAACAAGAAGATCACCAGCAACCACTTTTTGTCCTTCAGAGACATGAACAGTAAATGGTTTTCCTTCAAGACTTACTGTATCCAAACCAATATGAACAAGCACTTCAAGACCTGAGTCAGTGACAAGACCAAGAGCGTGTTTTGTTGGGAAGATACTTGATACAGTACCAGTAACTGGAGATACAATGTTGCCATTTGCTGGCTCTACTGCAAATCCATCACCCATCATTTTTTGAGCAAAAACTGGATCTTCCACTTGTTCTAAAGCAACAACTTGACCGTCAGCTACTGAGTAAACTTCCTCAGTTACACCTTTGAAATGGACAGTATTTTGTTGAGTTTCTGTCATTTGACTTGGAAGAGTTTCAGGAATTACTTCACCTGAGTCAAGGATATCTTGGATATCAGATTTCAATACGTCAGCTTTTGGTCCGTAGATAGCTTGGACACCTTGTCCTTTCATGACAAGCCCCATAGCTCCTTCTGCTTTCCATTGTTCCTCAGTACCAACGCGATCTGCGTCTTTAACAGTTACACGAAGACGAGTCATACATGCATCCACATCTACGATATTTGCACGACCGCCAAGAAGGTTAATGATATTTACGGCTTGAGAAGCTGCTGCAACTTTTGGAGTTCCAGGAGTTGCTTCTTCTGATGCTCCTTCAGCTGTTTCGTAGTTTCCGTTACGTCCTGGAGTTGCGTAGTTGAATTTTTTGATCATGAAGTTGGCAATGAAGTACATGATAACCGCAAAGAGAACAGTTACCCAGATAAAGTTAACGATATCCATACCAATACCAGCATTAATTGCCAATGGTGTACGAGTCAAGAATTCAATTGAACCGAATGAGTGGACACGAAGGTGAACAATATCTGCCATAGCAAAGGCAGCACCTTGAACTACTGAATAAACAAGGTAAAGCGGTGTTGCGATGAACATGAACATATACTCGATAGGTTCAGTAACCCCTGTCAAGAAGGTTGCAAGAGCTGTCGCAATCATCATACCCTTGTATTGGTGTTTCTTGTCAGCATCAACATTGCGGTAGATAGCAACGATGACACCCATCAAGATACCAAATGAACCGATCATTTGTCCAACTTTGAAACGAGCTGGAGTGACTGTTGTAAGAAGGTGTTGGTATTGGTCGGCATTTGAACCTTTAAGGTTAACAAGGTCCGTTACCCAAGCAAGCCAAAGTGGATCTTGACCAAATACTTGTGTTCCTTTTGCTGCACCGGTTAACACTTCGTATGTTCCACCAAGAGCTGTGTAGTTCATTGGGATAGTCAACATGTGGTGAAGACCGAATGGCAAGAGCAAACGTTCCAAAGTACCATACAAGAATGGTGCAAGGACTGGAGCAGTTTCTTGTGAGTTGGCAATCCAAATACCGAAGTTGTTGATACCTGTTTGAACTACTGGCCAAAAGGCAGCAAGTAGAATTGCAGCAATAGCTGAACGAAGAATAACGACGAATGGTACGAAACGTTTACCATTGAAGAATGAAAGGGCATCAGGAAGTTTACGGAAGTTGTAGTATTTGTTATAAGCTGTTGCCCCAACAAAACCAGAGATAATCCCTACGAAAACCCCCATGTTAAGAGCTGGTGCCTCAAGAACGCTGATAAAGTAGTCAGCAACCTTGATTGAACCACCAAAGAAGGTAGTAACCATTGCTTCAGGGTTTTTCAACATATCACCTGTAACACCGAAGATAGCACCTGTGATACGGTTAATCAAGATAAATGCAAGTCCAGCTGCAAATGCACCACCTGCACGTTCTTTTGCCCAGCTTCCCCCAATAGCAAGGGCAAACAAGATATGAAGGTTACCGATAACCCCCCAACCAATTTGCTCAAGGATTCCACCTGTAATCACTAGAGGAGCAAGGTTTGGGTCGATCATCACGATTGATTTACCGATTGAGATCATCAATCCCGCCGCTGGCATAACGGCGATAACCACCATTAAAGCCTTACCGAATTTTTGCCAAAATTCGAAAGACAAGACATTTTTGAATGTAGCTTTCATCATTCAAATCTCCTTTATTTTATTTAGGCAAACGTTTTACGAAAACGTTTGCATTTGGTTATGTATTAATTATACCACTTTTATTTTTTTTGTAAAGGCTTTTATAAAAAAATTGTCTATTTTTTTTAATTTTTAAAAAGGAAAAAGAGAAGTTTACAAAAACTTCTCTTTTAAATATGTATTATTTTTCTGATTTGTACTGCAATTTGCATTTAAATCCAACTAGATCTTCAAGAATCGACGCATCGAAATCCCTGAACCAATTGAACCAATGAAAATTCCGATTATAAATAATAGGACTGTCATCAGAGGGATAAACACATCTGGCGTAATCATTGACAAGTTTTGACCTACCAAGGATTTATTGACCGATTGATAAACCATATTGTAAACAAAGAATACAAGGACTGAAGGAATCGCTGCACCAAGCAAGCCAATAAAAGCACCTTCTAGCAAGAATGGACCACGGATATAGCCATTTTTCGCTCCTACCAGACGCATGATCTGAATCTCACGACTACGTGAAATAATGGTGATACGGATGGTATTGGAAATGAGGAAGACTGCGATAAAAATCAAGAGCCCTGCAATAACCAATCCCCAAACACGGATAAAGGAAGCTAGTTCAAAAAGTCGTTGAGTGTTGGCTCCACCATCTTGAACTTCTGAAACTCCCTCGATTTTCTTAGCTTCTTCAGCTACCGTTTTAACATCACTCGGAGAATTTGTGTCGACGATATAAGCATCATAGAGAGGGTTTGCATCCCCTTCAAAGACCTTCCAATCGTCACCCATTGTTTCCGTTAGTTTTTCGTACTGTTCTTCTTTACTTGAGAAGGTAACACTCTTAACAGCAGGTATAGCTTTCAAAGCATCATAGACCTTGTGGTAGTCATTGTTGGTAACTGTCTGACCTTCTTTTACAATCGTCTCACTGTTATCAGCTACATCCTTACGAATGTAAACCATGACTCGAACGTTGTTTTCAATATCGGTAGCCAGTTTCGCTGTATTAAAAATTACAGATGCAAACAGGGCAACGAGTGTTAAGGTAATCATAACCGAACTTACTGCTGCTACTGTCATCCAGCCATTTCGTTTTAAACTTTTTAATGATTCAAATAAATGGCGAAAAAATCTACTAATCATCGTATCCATATTCTCCTTTAGCTTCGTCACGAACGACACGGCCATTTTCAATGGCAATGACACGGTGGCGCAAGGTATTTACAATCTGGCTATTGTGAGTCGCCATCAAGACAGTAGTACCTTGGAGATTGATGCGTTCCAACAGATTCATAATTTCCCATGAATTATCTGGGTCCAAGTTTCCTGTTGGCTCATCGGCAATCAATACTTTAGGATTGTTGACAATCGCACGAGCAATCGCAATCCGTTGCTGCTCTCCACCTGAGAGTTCATTAGGGAAAGAGCGAACCTTATGTTTCAAACCGACCAGGTCCAATACTTCCATAACACGTTTTTTGATGTTGCGACGGCTCTCACCGATTACTTCCATTGCATAGGCAATATTCTCATAAACAGTCTTCTTAGGCAAGAGTTTGTAATCCTGAAAGACTACCCCAACACTACGACGTAGAAGTGGGACATCTTTCTTCTTAATTTTAACTAAATTAAAGCCTGCAACTGTTAGGCTTCCTTTTTCGATCTTTACTTCTCGGTATAAAGCTCGAATAAAGGTTGACTTACCTGCCCCAGAAGGTCCTACGATATAGGCAAACTCTCCTGGTTCAATGGTAACAGATACTCCACGCAGGGCAGTCGTTCCATTGTCATACTTTTTGACAACATCTCTCATTTCAATGATTGACATATGAGTTCCTTTCTATCTTAGCTGATTCGCCACTTGAGGTAGGCATCGATAAAACCATCAAGGTCTCCATCCATCACCTTATCTACCTGAGCAACTTCAAAGCTTGTACGGTGATCTTTTACCATAGTATAAGGCGTGAAAACATATGAACGGATTTGGCTTCCCCATGTGATTTCTTTTTTCTCACCTTTAAGGGAATCAACTTCCGCAGCTTTCTTTTCTTGCTCCATTTGATAGAGCTTAGCCTGCAACATCTTCATGGCACGATCTCTATTTCCATACTGGGTACGATCGACCGTTGATTGGACGACAGTTCCCGTAGGAATGTGTGTCAAACGCACACCTGTTGAAACCTTATTGACGTTCTGTCCACCAGCGCCACCTGAACGGAAGGTATCCATTTTGATATCATCTTCACGAATCTCCACTTCGATGGTATCATCCAACTCAGGCATAACCTCTACGGATGTAAATGAAGTATGGCGACGTTTGGCAGAGTCAAATGGCGAAATACGGACCAAACGGTGAACACCCATTTCTGATTTAAGTAGGCCGTATGCATTGGGTCCTTCAAAAGACAAGGTCACAGATTTGATACCTGCTTCATCACCAGCCTGGTAATCCAAGACTTCTACTTTAAAGCCTTTGGCATTTCCATAACGAGTATACATACGAAGCAACATATCGCCCCAATCCTGTGCCTCAGTACCACCAGATCCTGGATGGATTTCCAAGATTGCATTATTATGGTCATAAGGTTCTGACAAGAGAAGGGTCATCTCGTAGCTGGTCATCATCTTATCCAGTTCTGTCAACTGTTCGACCAGTTCATCATGGACTGACTCGTCTTCTGCTAAAAAGTCCAATAAAATCTCAACTTCATCCTGCAACTCTTCCATTTTACGGAAGGTGTTGTAGGTGTTTTTTAATTCATTTAATTCTTGCGACGTTTTTTGGGCCGCGATATTATCGTTCCAAAAATCAGGTTCTGTCATCTTGTTTTCCAAGATGGCAATCTCTTCCTCTAATCCTTCGAGGTCAAAGAGACCCCCTAAAAGAAGCTAATTTTTCACGATTTGCGTCAATTTTTTGACGAATTTCTGAAATGTCCATAGATACTCCTTTTCATATCGTTTTATTATACCATAATCTCTCATTTCTTTCCATATTTTGCTTTTCACCGCTTTTGATGGCAGAAGAAAAGAGGCTCTAAAGCCTCTTGTTTAAAGGACTTTAGCAGAGGTATGAGTGATCTCCTCCACTTGAATTCCTTCTTTTTCAAACTTATCCTTTAATGCAGTCAAATCGATTTTTCCATCAATTTGAACTTCGATAACGACCTTGCCATCCTTACGTGGAATGTTAACAGTATGGGAAATATTTAAATCCTCTTCTACAATTAGAGCTACAATTTTTCCCAGCACTCCTACTTCATTTTCTGTAATGAAACGAACGCGAATCCCCTCTTCTCCGTATCCAGCGATTTCCAAGAAAGCCTGAAAAACATCGCGATCTGTAATGACACCGTAGACCTGATGATTGTCTACGACTGGTAATATCCCAATTTTATTTTTTAGCATCAGGTAGGTCGCATCTTCTAAACTAGCATAGCCAGAAACCGTCACGACATCTCGAATCATTACATCTTTTACTTTGGTTTTATTCAGAAGATAATTCATCTCATAGATAGAGAGACTGGTTGCTTTAGATGGGCTGGCTTCCGCAATGGTTCCTTCTGTTACCAATCCGACTAATTGATCGTTTTCGATAACAGGTAAACGGTGCAAGCCTTGCTCGCGCATCAAATCTGCTGCATGTGCTACAGTCGTATCTGGACTGATATAAACTACCTTACGGGTCATGAAATCTTTAACTGCCATGAGACTTCTCCTTCTATATTGCTACTTTTATTATACACTTTCTTAGAAAATCTATCAAACGCTTTCATCTCTTTTTCAAGATTTTGAATAATCTGAGAAGTTTGCATAAAAAGCCAGTGTAATTTAAAAGGGAACCGAAGTCCCCTCTATTCTTAAATCGTAACAGTGTCTCGATCTTTTATCATATAACGTTTCAGTGGGCTAAGACTGGCTAGCAAATATAGTAGACCGCCAAATAGCGCAGTAAATCCGCTACCAGTTGTGATTAAAAAGATTGGACTTTGAATTTGTGCAGTTACAGGGTTGTAGACAAAAAGTACCGCTACCAATAAGGAGATAAATACGCAAGACAAGCCAACTAAGTTAAATCCTTTAGTAAACTCGTAGGCGTCATGCCCTTCAAGGAAATAGGCTGAACGCAAGTCGAGTTTTCGTTTTCTTAAGATAAAATAGTCGACAACAATCATACCAATAATTGGCCCCTGAATATAGGCAGCTAGGGAGATGAAGGATCCGAAATACTCTTCTACTCCTCCCCAGATAGTGAGTAGACTCACGTAAACCATGGCAATCCAAACCATTAGTTTATAGCTTACTTTGGGCATCCCGCTTTTGACAATCATACAGTTCACATACGATCCTGTTCCCTGGGTTCCAATATTGGCAAAGGCTACTAGTAGTAGACTTAAGAGGGCAAAGGCTGGGGTGCTTAGAGTTGATAGCATGGTTGTTGGATCACTTTCATACACACCTGTTTTGACAAACATGGCTAGAGCCATGACTCCACCTGTCGCAACGAAGAATGGAGCCACAACTCCGTATGATAAGGCTGTAGCCCAATAACCACTGCGTTCTGATTTTGCTAAACGCGGTAACACCAATGCCTGTGTAGACCAAGAGAAAGCAAAGGCAACATTTCCTTCTCCAGAGAGCATGAAGCGTTCTAATGGCGTTAAATCTCCTTGAGTGGCAGGCTGGATATTCATAATATCCGTTATAGGAACGGCGACAAAGCAGATTCCAACGATAATCAGACCGACAATCAACAAGGCGATAACCAAGAAGCGATTGGTCCATTTAATCACTTCTGGGCCTCCAAGAGCAATGAGAGTCCCAAGCAGTACACAGAGGGTACCAAGAATAGGCGCCCATACTCCCTTGTCCAAACCAAGACCAAAGTTATTTGCCAAATGGATCATGGAACTAGCAAAAAGATTGGCCGCAACAGCATACCATCCAAAGTTAGCCAAGCTAATAATGGTTGATAACAGGGCTACACCTCTTTTTCCTAGAACGGCTCTCAACCAAATCCACAAATCAATTCCATACTTAACCGCAAACAAAATAGGGAGACATTCAATAAAGACCCAGATAATGTTAAAGCTAAAAATATTTATCAACATTTGATTAAAGGTCAAATATTGAGCTACATAGGCTCCTTGGGTATAACACCAAGTAGCAATGGCAAAACCACTTGTCGATAGAAAGAGATCCCAGAAAGAATACTGACGATCCTTATTGGTCATGGGAACAATTCCGGTTATGGTTTCTTGTTGGATATAGTCATTCATTTTAGACATGTTATTGAATTCCTCCCGTCATTGCTAAGATAATCAAAACAAGGTTGATTAGGACTATGGAGATGATTAAAATGAAATCACTTTTTAGGAAGGGTTGAACAAACTCGTAGTTTGGTGACTCCATTTCTTCCAATCTTCTCTTTGTTTCAGTTGCTACTAATTCTTCAATTTCAGATGTCGTTTTCATCTTAGTTTTCCTCCAAATACAAATCAAGAGCTAGTTGTCCATATTGTTTGGTATAGCGATACCAGATGTAGAGAAATTCACCAACTGGTTTTCCGACACTCTCCTGGAACAAAGCCCATAAGAACCAATAATATGAGGTCACTGCTACATAAGCCAAATAGTGACGTTTGGTTTTCTTATCTGGTACTTCTTGCAAATACAATTCCAGTACTTTTTCAGCATCCTCTACGGTATAATTGGAACACGCGATAAAGGTGCCCAAATCTCCTGCTGGCTCTCCCATTCCAGAATATTCCCAATCAATCAAGCTCATTTCACCTGCTTCATTCAACAAGAAATTAGGACTATAGGAATCTCCATGACAAAGGACAACCTGTTTGGGATCATTCTGTAAATAATTTTTGAGAAGTGAAACAGTTTCATCCAATTCCTCGAGGCCATCAAATTCAAATCGATTTCTAGCCTTCAATTTTTCTCTAAAATCATCAATTCCCTCAAATTGGTCAAAGGAATGTTCCGTTTTTTCTCCAGATTGGTGTAACCGTCTCAAGAGGTCCATTGCTTGTGCCACATCATCCCAATTATCATAATCCAGTTGCTTAGCATTAGGAATAAATTCTGAAATTTTCCAGCCCTCATCTTTGTTCATAGCTACAAAGGTACGGTCAATCTTTAATTTTGCAGCAATTTCCATAGAAGCTGCTTCACTAGCTCGGTCGATATAATTTTCTGTTCCCCTACCCGGATGACGGTAAACATATCTTTTCCCTAGACAGTCAAATGAAAATGATGTGTTGGTTAATCCATCTTTTAGTGGTTTGATATTGACAATATCTGAAGCCACACACTTTAATGTCTTACAGATATTATCAATAATGGCCGAATCTGCATTTACCAAATAACGTTCATCAAATTGACGTAGTTCATCTAGTGAATCAAATTCTTTAACAATATCCGCTGAATAGTGGCGCGCTTCTAAAAGGAGTTCTTTGACATGGCGACCATAGTAATCCTCCCAAAGCTGTTCCCGATAAGGTTCGTGTTTAAACTCGGTTTCTAAAACTTCCTTGAATTTCTCGCTGAATGCGCGGTCGAAATAAACGTGCCCCACCATGGCCCAAGTATTTTCTCCACCAATCTGGATATCAATAATCGTGTGATTCGAATCCTCTATAGCACAATATTCGTCCGTTTGACCTTCTGCAAATATCGTCGAGTAATAACCTCTATAAATATATTGCTCAAACGGATTTTCCACAAAATAATTATCCGATGAACAAATATACGTGTTGGAAAGTTGATTTTTAACCAACATGAGAGATGAACAGTTATTGTATTTGTAGTAATCATTATTCACTACAATTTTTACACCAAACTTCTCTGCAAGATAGAACATTTTTTCTTGAAGATAGCCTACAATAACGGTTATATCTTCTATTCCTGCTTCTTGCAGTTGTCTAATTTCCCTCTCTATCAAGCGTTCCCCCTTGACTTGAAGCAATCCTTTAGGAATTTCATAAGACAAAGGAGCAAAACGACTACTCATGCCAGCAGCCATTATAATGGCATTTTCTACTCGATAGGGTTCTAAAACTTTTTGGCCCAGTTCGGTTAAGTGAAGCTCCTCATCAACCCACTTCTCTTCTTTCAGTTTTTTCAATAATGTGTTAATTGTTCCTAAAGATAGGTCTAACTCTTCAGCTAACTGTCTCTGAGTAAAGGTCTTTTCTTTATGTATCAACATAAAACGCAAAAGTTTAAATTGTTTCTCTGTTAGCATTTCTCAGTCCTCCTGTTCAATTTTTTCTTACTCATATTATAATATGAACAAAAATGACTGTCAATTCAAATAGGGAAACAATGAGTAAAAATTATGACCTTCTTCCCTTTCCTCAAAAACATAAACATAAAAGAGCTCCTTATTCTGGAGCCCTGAAATATTTTATATTTTTGATAAGTAGTCGTATTAGGTGTCGCTTGGCTGCAATCCTTATCCGCCAACTAAAAAGGGCCCCCAGACTATATAGAGAGAGATTGCGTGCGCAATCCTTATCCGCCGACTAAAACAATCCACTGGATTGGATAATTACTTACGTAATCCTTATCTGCCGACTAAAAAGGTCCACTGGACCTTTTTAGCCACCTAGATATGCTTTTCTGACTTCATCTGATGCTGCGAGTTCTTTTCCTGTTCCTGATAGGACAATCTTTCCTGTTTCAAGTACATAACCTCGGTCAGAGATAGCGAGGGCCTTGTTAGCGTTCTGTTCAATTAGGAGAACTGTTGTTCCTTGCTTCTGAATATCTTGAATGATATCAAAAATTTCCTGGATAAAGATTGGGGCAAGTCCCATTGACGGCTCATCCAAGAGAAGGAGCTTAGGTGTAGACATGAGAGCGCGTCCCATAGCCAGCATCTGCTGTTCACCACCTGAAAGAGTTGCCGCATCTTGGTTTTTACGCTCTTCAAGACGTGGGAAGCGTGAGAAAACTTTTTTCAAGTTAGCTTGATTTTCTTCACGATTTTTCTTTAAAAAGGCTCCCATTTCCAAGTTTTCCATAACAGTCAAACCTGGGAAAACATGGCGTCCCTCAGGAACTTGTGAAAGGCCACCTGCTACGATTTTTTGCGCTGGAAACTTTTGAATTTCTTTTCCCAAAAACTCAATTTTACCAGCACTTGGACGAACCAAACCTGAAAGGGTACGAAGAATGGTTGTTTTACCAGCACCATTGGCACCGATAAGAGAAACAACTTCACCTTCATTAACCTCGAAACTTACATCACGAACTGCTTGGATCATACCGTAATGCACAGAGAGGTTTTCAACTTTTAACATAGACATTAGGCTTCACCTCCTAGATAAGCTTCGATAACGCGTTTGTCGTTCTTGATCTCATCCGGAGTCCCATGAGCGATCAACCGACCATATTCAAGAACATAGATACGCTCAGTGACTTCCATAACCAAATTCATGTCGTGTTCGATGAGCATGATGGTAATTTTAAATTCATCTTTGATACGACGGATCAATTCTGTCAATTCAGCTGTTTCTTGAGGATTCATCCCAGCTGCAGGTTCATCCAAAAAGAGGATTTTAGGTTCTGTTGCCAGAGCACGAACGATTTCCAATCGACGTTGTTGGCCATAGGCTAGATTCTTGGCAAGAGTATCTGCGTCACCATCCAAATCAAAAATCTTCAGCAAGTCCAAAGCTTTGCTTTTTAATTCTTCCTCATTCTTATAAAAAGCTGGTAAACGTAGAAAGCTTGCAAGGACATGTTGTTTATGATGATTGCTAAACGCAATCAAAACATTTTCCAAAACTGTCAGGTCCTTGAACAAACGAATATTTTGGAAAGTACGACTGAGTCCAAGTGAAGCAATCTTATAGGGAGTTTTCCCATTTAGGAGGTGACCATCTAGTGTCACAGTACCTTCGCTTGGTTCATAAACACCAGTCAAGAGATTGAAAAGGGTTGTTTTACCAGCCCCGTTTGGTCCAATCAGACCAACCAATTCTCCCTCGTTCAATTCAAGAGTGACATCTCCAACAGCTGTTAGACCGCCAAAATGTTTGGTTAACTGTTTAACTTCAAGTAATGCCATTAGTTTTGTCCCTCCTTCTTCGATTTTTTAAAGAAACGTGATAGACTCAATTCCCATGTCCCAAGAAGTCCACCTGGTCTGAAAATCATCACCAATACAAGAGCCAAGGCGTAGATGATCATACGTACGCTAGCTACATCTTGAAGGAGCATATTTAAAATTCCTAAAACAATCGCTGAAACGATGGTACCAGTAATCGATCCAAGTCCACCAAATACAACGATAATCAACACATTGATGGAATTAATAAAGGTGTAATCTTTTGGCACAACAGATCCGATAAAACCAGCCTGAAGTGAACCAGCAATACTTGCTGTAATGGCACCAAAGACAAAAGCGATAATCTTGATCTTTGTAGTGTTTACTCCAACGGATTCAGCAGCAATCTCATCCTCACGAACAGATAGAGTAGAGCGTCCAATTGGACTACGTAAGAAGTTGAGAGTTGCAATAGTTGTGATCACCACAAATAGATAAACCATTTGCCAGTTGGTAAAGTTTGGAATACCCAAGATACCAGCAGCACCGTTGGTCAAACTTCCACCATTAATGATAAAGATACGAATGATTTCTGAAACACCTAGTGTCGCAACAGCCAGGTAGTCACCCTTCAAACGGAGTGTTGGAATCCCAACGAGCAAAGCGACTGCACCAGAAATCAAGGCACCCAAGACCATTGCTCCAAAGAAGGCACCATAGGTTGGTGATTTTGAACCAATAATCGCTGCTGCATAAGCCCCAATCGCCATAAAACCCGCATGACCAAGTGAGAATTGTCCTGAAAAACCAACTATTAAGTTCAAGCCTACTGCAAGGATGATATTAATCCCAATTTGTTCTAAAATTTGGACATGGAATAGATTGAGAACACCAGCAGAAACCAGTACACTAATCAATCCATAACCCGCTAACAGAAGGAATAACCAGAGAATATTTACTTTAAGATTTGTCTTCATTGTTTACACCTTCTCTTTCACATTCTTACCAAGGATACCTGCAGGTCGAACAATCAGAATCAAAAGCAAGATTCCATACACGATAGCATCACGGAAATCAGACATACCGAAGGCAGTAGCAAAAGTTTCCAATAAGCCAATCACAAATCCCCCTAGAGCTGCACCAGGAATAATACCGATACCACCAAGAACGGCCGCAACGAATGATTTTAGACCTGGAGTCACACCCATCAAAGGTTCAAGAGAGTTGTAGTAAAGGGCAATGAGGACACCTGCCGCACCAGCAAGGGCTGAACCCAAAGCAAAGGTGAAACTGATTGTACGATTTACATTAATTCCCATCAATTGAGCAGCATCACTATCAACTGATACCGCACGCATGGCTTTCCCCATTTTTGTTTTTTGGACGATCAATTGTAGTAAAACCATCAAGAGGACAGAAACTGCTAAAATCATCAATTGAACGTTTGTCAAGCTAATTGGTCCCAAGTCAAAGCGGACTGTTTCAATTGCTTGAGGAAAGGCACGAGTATTGGCACCTACTAAATAAACCATTCCGTATTCCAGTAGGAAAGACACTCCGATGGCAGTAATCAATACAGCAATACGTGTAGAGTGTCGTAAAGGACGGTATGCAAGAAACTCAATCACAACACCAAGTAGTGCGGTTCCTGCCATTGAAATAATTAAAGCTAAAAAGAAATCCATTTGGAAAGAATTAATCAAAAAGTAACCAATAAAGGCACCCATCATGTAAATATCGCCATGGGCGAAGTTGATGAGTTTGATAATTCCATAAACCATGGTATAACCCAGAGCCAAAAGTGCATAAACACTACCCAGAATTAGACCATTCACAAGTTGTTGGAGCATAGCATTCACTCTTTTCTATCGTTATTTTTTAGAAAATTTCATTATTTTCACAAGTTCATAAACACCGAAACAGGGAGTGAGTCAAAGGCTCATTCCCCATTTCAATTACTATTCTAATGTTATGGTTTTACAACTTCTGCTTCTTCAACTTTACCATTGTTCATGGTCATCATGTAAGCAGTTTTCACTGTATTGTGGTCAGCATCAAAGCTTGTTTGACCAGTTACACCATCAAAATCTTTGGTTTTAGCAAGGTTGTCTTTGATCTCACCTGAGTTTTTAGCACCTTTTGCAGCATTTGCTACTAGGTAAACTGAGTCATAGGCCAAAGCTGAGAATGTTGAAGGCTCTTCGTTGTATTTAGCACGGTATGCTTCAAGGAAAGATTTAGCTTTTGCAGAAACATCAACAGTGGTTGAGAATCCAGAGATGAAGTAAATGTTTGATGCTCTTTCAGCAGTTGCTTGTTGAACAAATTCTTCACCGTTAAATCCATCACCACCAATGATTGGCTTATCAATTCCCATACCACGAGCTTGGTTTACAATTTTACCAGCTTCTGTGTAGTAACCTGGAACTACGATAGCGTCAAACTCTTTGTCTTTCATTTTAGTAAGGGCTGCTTGGAAGTCAGTATCACCTGCTACGAATGTTTCATCTGCTACAATCTCACCCTTGTAGGCTTCGCGGAAAGATTTAGCAATACCTTTTGCATAGTCACTAGCGTTGTCAGTATAAAGAACAACCTTCTTAGCATTCAATTTGTTTGTTACATAGTTAGAAATAATCTTCCCTTGGAAGCTATCTTGGAATGTTCCGATAAATAGGTAATCTTGACCTTTAGTCAAACCGTCTTGAGTAGCACTTGGTGAAATCAATGGTACTCCAGCTTTGGTAGCGTTAGCTACAGCTGCAGCAGTTGCACCAGATGTCGCAGGCCCTACAATAGCTGCTACTTTTGATTGGGTAACAAGGTTTGTTGTAACAGAAGCTGCTTCAGCAGTTTCAGACTTGTTGTCTTTGTCTACAACTTCGATTTGTTTTCCATCAATTCCACCTGCAGCGTTGATTTCGTCTACAGCAAGTTGGGCACCTTTTTGTTCAGCTGTACCGTAAGCTGCCACAGCACCTGTCTCTTCAAAGTTAAAACCGATTTTAATTGTTTTTTCGTCTACTGGATTTCCAGTTGTGTTTGACGCTCCTGACTTGACCTCTCCACAGGCAGCAAGAAGAGCCACACTAGCAAGAGCCACAAAAGATAGGGCAAATTTTTTCTTCATTTTTAATCTCCTTATAGTTGTTTCAAAAATTGTATGTTAAGAATATACCGAATTATCAGAAAATTGTCAATGTATTTGTTTAACTTTTTTAAATGATAACGTTTTCTTCAGTCCGATAGAGATTCCCAACGAAGGGAGTTTCTAGCTCTTGAATATGGCAACGTCTAATTTTCTTGATATATCTTTCCTTACCTAATCTCTCAACTAAGTCATCTAGCTCCTCAGTTGGAACATAGAGCTGCAAGTAACGATGTTTTTTGGAATGGTAACAGATATCACCGTATTCCTGAAGTTTTTTTGCATCTCGATTATAGTAGAGATAGATGATTAATCCTGATCGATTTGTTTTTTCAAACATGAGGAATCCTCTTTCTAAGAAATCTTCTCCTATTATATCAAAAAAAGCAAACTCCGTCGAGTTTGCTTTCTAGGTTGCTTAGCTTAAAGAATTGTTGGCCATAATTTCATCAATAAAGCCATACTCAAGTGTTTCTTGGGCACTCATCCAGTAATCACGTTCCGCATCTGCATGAATTTGCTCGACTGATTTACCAGAGTTATCTGCAAGGATTTGCTCCAAAGTCTTACGAGTTTTGAGCAAGTGCTCTGCAGCGATTGCCATATCTGTCTGTTGGGTACCACCACCTGTACCACCCATTGGTTGGTGAATCATGTACTCCGCATTTGGAAGCATGAAACGTTTGCCTTTTGCCCCACTTGATGCAATGACAGTCCCCATGGATGCAGCCATCCCCATAACGATTGTTTGGACATCTGCCTTGATAAAGTTCATGGTATCAACGATTGCCAAACCAGCTGAAACAGATCCTCCAGGGGTGTTGACATAAAGGTAAATATCTTTTGTGCTGTCTTGGGCATCCAAGAAGAGCAACTGAGCAATAACGGAGTTGGCCATGTTGTCTTCAACGGGACCTGTTAGCATGATGATGCGGTCTTTCAGAAGACGAGAGTAAATATCATAGGAACGTTCTCCACGGCTTGTTTGTTCAATAACTACAGGAATCATTCATTTCTCCTTTTAATGTTGAATTTTCTTAGTCTTACGACTCAATACAGAACTATTATATCTTCTTGGTCAAAAAAGGTCAAATTTTTGCTCTATTCTCTAAACAGAAACAAAAACTCAACCTCCTTTCAAGTCAAAAACGAACTTCTAGTTTCACTATTTACTTTGGGATTTTATTTAGTACCGAACAAGCGGTCTCCAGCATCTCCAAGACCTGGAACGATATAACCGTGTTCGTTCAAGCGTTCATCCAAGGCTGCTGTAAAGATTTCTACATCTGGATGTGCTTCTTGAAGGGCTTTCACTCCTTCTGGAGCAGATACTAGGCAGACAAACTTGATATTTGAAGCGCCACGTTTTTTAAGCGAATCTACTGCCAAGATTGCTGAGCCACCTGTTGCCAACATTGGATCAACGACAAAGATTTGACGTTGGTCAATATCCTCAGGCAATTTCACCAAATATTCAACTGGTTGAAGGGTTTCTTCATCACGGTACATACCGATATGACCAACTTTAGCTGCTGGAACCAAGCTCAAGAGGCCATCTACCATCCCGATACCTGCGCGCAAGATTGGGACAATCGCCAATTTTTTCCCAGCCAATTGTTTTTGAACGGTCTTTGTGATAGGTGTTTCGATTTCCACATCTTCAAGTGGAAGATCACGAAGTACTTCATATCCCATCAACATTGCAATCTCATCTACTAGCTCACGAAAAGCTTTTGTAGAAGTGTCTGTACGACGCAAGATAGACAATTTGTGTTGAATGAGTGGATGATTAATGACTTCAATTTTTCCCATTTTCTGAGTTCCTTCTTTCAATTTATTCTTCTTATTATATCAAAAAACGGTTTAAAAAGCTTCCTAAACTATTTATTTTAATTAATTTTTAAATCAAATCTGCCTCTTGAAGAGCTGCCTGAACAGTCTCTAATGGTAAATGGGTCAACTCGGTGCCTTTTTCTTGATAAAGGTACTGGGCATAGTCATCCATTCGGTACTGGTTGATATAAACCACGCGCTTGCAACCAACTTGTAGCAGTTGTTTGGTACAGTTCAGACAAGGGAAATGGGTCACATAGGCTGTAAATCCTCTGGGAACCCCTCGTTCAGCCCCTTGTAAGATGGCATTAACCTCGGCGTGAAGGGTTCGGACACAGTGACCTTCAATGACCAGACATTCGTGGTCAATACAGTGCTCCGTTCCTGATACGGAACCATTATAGCCTGTTGAAATGACTTTATTATCCTTGACTAGGACAGCCCCCACCTTGGCACGTTTGCAGGTCGAACGATTGGCAATCAGTAAAGCCTGGGCTGCAAAGTACTCATCCCAAGCCAGTCTTTTTTCTGTCATAAGTCTTCTCCTTATCCCCTATTTTTTGAAAAATGGCAAGCGTAAATCTGCAATCTTTTCAGCTGGAACCTTCATGCCATCCTTGATCCATTTGAGCAGAACCGATACGATGGCAGAACTCCAAAAGGAATGAAGGTAGCTACTAACGCCTTTTGATTTTCCGTGATATTTTTCTAGAAATTCCTGCATGGCTTGGACAAAAATCTTTTCCAAATGGTAGTCCAGAGCAAGTTGGATAACCTTGGCTTCTTTCTTAGCTGCGCGGAAAAGGTGTACCCAGACTAGATAAAGATCGGTTTTGACATCGTAGTGGCTCAACTGTTCCATAATGTTATGGACACTGCGTTTAAAAACACTTTCCAAAATCTCTTCTTTGGAGTCATAGTTACGATAGAAGGCAGCACGAGAGACACCCGCCCGTTTGACCAGCTCCGAAATGCTGATCTTAGCCAAGTCTTTTTTCTCTAGAAGCTGCAAAAGAGCCGTCTCGATTGCTTCTCTGGTTAAAAAATTGGATTCTTGATTTGATTTTCTGAGATTTTCAAGAGATTTTTCAGATATTTTACGTTCAGACATAACAATTTCTTTCTACTTGTGACAACAGAGAGGTGGTACTTTTGTTTCAAGGGCTTTCATGATATAATTGTAAAAAAAGACAGAACCTTTGTCAATGTATAAGTGACAAAGATGGAGAATTTCTATGACTTGGAAGATTGTAGCTGACTCTGGTTGTGATTATCGTCAACTGGCAACTCCTGCTATTGATACGGAATTTGTTAGTGTTCCTTTAACCATTCAAGTAGCTGATCAGGTCTTTATCGATGATGCCAATCTCGACATTAACCACATGATGGAAACCATGTATGCGACTTCTGAGGCTTCAAAATCAGCCTGTCCTAGCCCTGATGATTACTTACGTGCATTTGAAGGTGCTAAGCATATCTTTGTCGTTACCATTACTGGTACTCTTTCAGGTAGCCATAATAGTGCACAGCTCGCTAAGAATATCTATCTTGAAGAACATCCTGACACTCAGATTCATGTGATCGATACATTGTCTGCAGGTGGTGAGGTTGACTTGATTGTCGAGAAAATCAATAGTTTGATTGATCAAGGACTTTCTTATGAGGAAATTGTTGAAGCGATTACAGCCTACCAAGAAAAAACGAAGTTGCTTTTTGTCCTCGCTAAGGTCGATAACTTGGTCAAAAATGGCCGTTTGAGTAAGCTGATTGGTACTGTCGTTGGCCTCCTCAACATCCGTATGGTTGGGGAAGCAAGTGAAACTGGAACCCTAGAACTGCTCCAAAAAGCGCGTGGACCAAAAAAATCCCTTCAAGCAGCCTATGAAGAACTCATCAAGGCTGGCTACGCTGGTGGCCATATCGTCATGGCTCATCGTTGCAATGAAAAATTCTGTCAGCAATTGTCAGAACGCTTGCTGGAAACCTTCCCGCAAGCGGATATCAAAATCATTCCGACGTCTGGTCTCTGCAGTTTCTATGCAGAAGATGGCGGTTTGTTGATGGGATATGAAATCAACTAAGATTATGAGCAACAAGAGATGCCAAGCATCTCTTGTTTTTTGTGGTACAATAGAGCTATGAAACATTTTGATACTATTGTCATCGGTGGTGGACCTGCTGGCATGATGGCTACCATTTCCAGTAGCTTTTATGGTCAGAAAACTCTTCTCATCGAAAAAAATCGAAAACTTGGCAAAAAATTAGCTGGAACAGGCGGTGGTCGTTGTAATGTAACCAACAATGGAACTTTAGATGACCTAATGGCTGGCATCCCGGGAAATGGGCGTTTTCTTTACAGTGTCTTCTCCCAGTTTGATAACCATGATATCATCAACTTTTTTACGGAAAATGGTGTTAAACTCAAGGTCGAAGACCATGGACGCGTCTTTCCTGCTAGTGACAAGTCTCGGACTATTATCGAGGCGCTAGAAAAGAAAATCACTGAACTCGGTGGTCAAGTTGCTACTCAAACAGAAATTATTTCGGTTAAAAAGATAGACGACCAGTTTGTCCTTAAGTCCGCAGACCAAAGCTTCACTTGCGATAAACTCATTGTCACAACAGGTGGTAAATCCTATCCTTCCACTGGTTCGACTGGTTTCGGTCACGAGATTGCCCGCCATTTCAAACATACCATTACTGAGCTTGAAGCTGCTGAAAGCCCATTGTTGACTGATTTTCCACACAAAGCGCTTCAGGGGATTTCACTAGACGATGTGACCTTAAGCTATGGCAAGCATGTCATCACCCACGATCTGCTCTTTACTCACTTTGGTCTATCCGGTCCTGCTGCTCTGCGTATGTCTAGTTTTGTCAAGGGTGGAGAAGTTCTTTCACTGGATGTTTTGCCTCAACTTTCTGAGAGAGACTTGGCTGCATTTCTAGAAGATAATCGGGAAAAATCCTTGAAAAATGCTTTGAAAACTTTGCTTCCAGAACGCTTGGCAGAATTTTTTGTTCAAGAATATCCTGACAAAGTTAAACAGCTAACTGAAAAAGAACGCGAGCAACTACTCCAGTCTATCAAGGCTCTCAAAATCCCTGTGACTGGCAAAATGTCTCTTGCCAAGTCATTTGTCACCAAAGGCGGTGTCAGTCTCAAGGAAATCAATCCCAAAACTCTGGAAAGTAAGCTCGTTCCTGGTCTCCACTTTGCTGGCGAAGTCATAGATATCAATGCCCACACGGGTGGCTTCAACATCACTTCTGCCCTCTGCACCGGCTGGGTAGCAGGAAGTCTACATTATGATTAAATATCAAAGGTTGTAAAAAATGAATAGAAGAGAATCAGTTGAATTTGTCAACATGTGCTTGATTAAAAATGGGGACAAGGTTCTGGTCCAAGACAGAGTTAGCCCTGACTGGCCAGGCATTACTTTTCCTGGTGGTCATGTTGAACGTGGCGAATCCTTTGTCGATGCTGTCATTCGTGAAGTGAAAGAAGAAACTGGTCTGACCATTTCCAAACCCCAACTCTGTGGTATCAAAAACTGGTACGATGACAAGGATTATCGTTATGTCGTCCTTTTTTACAAGACAGAATACTTTACTGGTGAACTCCAGTCTTCAGACGAAGGGAAAGTTTGGTGGGAGGATTTTGACAATCTGTCTCATCTAAAACTTGCTACTGATGATATGTCTGATATGCTTCGTGTTTTTTTAGAAGAGAATCTCAGTGAATTCTTTTACTACAAAGACGGTGACGACTGGCTTTATGACTTGAAGTAAAAAATAGGCTAGGAAATTCCTAGCCTATTTATTCTGCATTTGTCTGGACGTAAGCCGATATGACATCTGATGTGTACTGGGCTGTTCCAGGTCCAAATTTGTCAATGTTTTCCTTAAACTCTGGGTTGTAGACGTAGCCTTTACCGATATGACCGAATACTTCAACGGAGCAGTCAAATCCATAAGTGCGAATGGCTTGCAAGAGCTTAGCTGCTTGCTCTTTGTTTTCAGCTGCTGTTGCAGCTAGCCCATTTTTAAGGTTATGAGCCAAAGCTTGAAAAACTTGGTTAAAGGCAGCCGTAGCCTCATCTTCACGACCCTTTTGGCGTTCGAGGGCCTGATCCATGACTTCTTGCCCATATTTCTCTACCGCTTCTTGGTGGTATTTTTGATTGTCTTGATAGCTAAATCCAGTGAATTTTTCCTCAATCGTCATTTTTCTTTCTCCTTTTTGTTCTTGAATGGTTTTTTGCAAGGTGGAAATCAAGGTATCCAGATGTTGCCTTTCTCGAGTTAGATAGTCCAACTGCCTGGTCAAATGGGGCAATAAATCTGTCCTTTCTTCCTTTAATAGCTCTGCTATTTTTTCTAAAGAAAAGCCTAGATATTTGTAGTAAAGAATGACCTGAAGGCGTTCCAAATCCTCTTGACTGTAAGTTCGATAGCCGTTTTCCGACTTTAAGGGGACCAAGAGTCCTATCTTGTCATAGTGGTGCAGGGTCTTGACAGAGACACCTGAAAGCTGCGCAGCTTCTTTTATATGGTACATGATTTCCTCCTTACATAGATAGTATAAACCCTCTCCTTAGGTCAGAGTCAAGTGTTTTTGCGAAAAATTTTTAACTTTTTGAGAAAGGTGTGAAAACTTGAAAATGGTTTTCTTGACAGACCTTAGAAAACATGATAGGATAGTCAAGTCTATCAATCAAACAGAAGGCTCGTAAAGAGCCATTGAGGGAAGGCTATTTGACAACTCAAGTAGCCTTTTCTTATTTTAAAAAACGAGATTGGAGTTTCAACTATGTCAGAAAAATCACAATGGGGATCGAAACTAGGCTTTATTCTAGCATCTGCTGGCTCAGCCATCGGGCTTGGTGCCGTTTGGAAGTTTCCCTATATGACTGCTGCTAATGGCGGAGGAGGCTTTTTGTTGGTCTTTCTCATTTCCACTATTTTAATCGGTTTCCCGCTCCTGCTTGCTGAATTTGCCCTTGGTCGTAGTGCTGGTGTTTCTGCTATCAAAACCTTTGGAAAACTGGGCAACAATAGCAAATACAATTTTATTGGTTGGATTGGTGCCTTTGCCCTCTTTATCCTCCTATCCTTTTACAGTGTCATTGGAGGATGGATTCTAGTCTATCTAGGCATTGAGTTTGGAAAATTGTTCCAACTTAGCGGAACGGGTGATTATGCTCAGTTATTTACTTCAATCATTTCAAATCCAGCCATTGCCCTAGGAGCTCAAGCTGCCTTTATCTTATTGAATATCTTTATTGTATCACGTGGGGTCCAAAAAGGGATCGAAAGAGCTTCGAAAGTCATGATGCCCCTGCTCTTTATCATTTTTGTCGTGATCATTGGGCGCTCTCTCAGTTTGCCAAATGCCATGGAAGGCGTTCTCTACTTCCTCAAACCAGACTTTTCAAAACTGACCAGTGCTGGTCTCCTCTATGCTCTGGGACAATCTTTCTTTGCCCTCTCACTAGGGGTTACAGCCATGCTGACCTATGCGTCTTACTTGGACAAAAAAACCAATCTGGTCCAGTCAGGGATCTCCATCGTAGCCATGAATATCTCGGTATCCATCATGGCAGGTTTAGCCATTTTCCCTGCTATGTCAGCCTTCAACATCCAGTCTGAAGGGGGACCTAGCTTGCTCTTTATCGTCTTACCTCAACTCTTTGACAAGATGCCCTTTGGAACCATTTTCTACATTCTTTTCCTCTTGCTCTTCCTCTTTGCGACGGTTACTTCTTCTGTCGTTATGCTGGAAATCAATGTGGGGAATATCACCAATCAGGACAACAGCAAGCGGGCTAAGTGGAGTGCCATTTTAGGAATCTTGACCTTTGTCTTTGGAATTCCTTCAGCCCTTTCTTACGGTGTTATGGCGGATGTTCACATTTTTGGGAAGACCTTCTTTGATGCTATGGACTTCTTGGTTTCCAACCTCCTCATGCCATTTGGGGCTCTCTGTCTGTCTCTTTTTACTGGCTATATCTTTAAAAAGGCCCTTGCCATGGAGGAACTGCATCTTGATGAAAGAGCATGGAAACAAGGACTTTTCCAAGTCTGGCTTTTCCTCCTTCGTTTCATCATTCCAATCATCATCATCGTGGTCTTTATCGCCCAATTTATGTAATCAAAAAGGACTTGAGTATCAATCTCAAGCCCTTTATTTTATGTTTTATGGATGGCTAACAATCAATTCCAAACCTTGCCCTTCCAAGGTCCAAGTTTCAACATCACTTGGTAGGATAAAGTGGCTCCCTTTTTGAATCGGATAGTTTTTTCCATCAACAGTGAGGTGACCTTGACCAGCTAAGACACTCAACAAGCTGTAGTCAACTGTCTTTTCAAAGTCAACTTTTCCAGTGATTTCCCACTTGTAAACGGCGAAGAAGTCATTAGACACCAGAAGAGTTGAACGCAAATCATCAGCTTTGATAGTTACAGGACGGCTATTGGCAGGCTCTCCAATGTTTAAAACATCGATAGATTTTTCAAGGTGAAGTTCACGCAAGTTACCCTTGTCATCCTTACGGTCAAAGTCATAGACACGATAGGTGGTATCGCTAGACTGCTGGGTTTCAAGAATCAAGATACCTGCTCCAATAGCGTGCATGGTTCCGCTTGGTACATAGAAGAAATCACCAGCCTTGACAGAGACTTTTGTTAATAGACCATCCCAGTCTTTAGCTTCGATTTGCTGGCGAAGTTCTTCTTTTGATTTGGCATTGTGGCCATAGATAATCTCTGATCCTTCATCTGCAGCGATGATATACCAGCATTCTGTTTTTCCAAGTTCGCCTTCATGCTCTAGTCCATAGGCATCGTCTGGGTGAACTTGGACACTGAGCCAGTCGTTGGCATCGAGAATCTTAGTCAAAAGCGGAAATACTGGTTCTGGACGGTTGCCAAACAATTCACGGTGTTCCGCATACAAAGTTGCTAGATCTATCCCCTCGTAGCGACCATTGGCTACCTTAGAAACTCCATTTGGATGAGCTGAGATAGCCCAGTATTCTCCGATTTTTTCACTTGGAATGTCGTAGCCAAACTCATCACGAAGTTTGGTGCCTCCCCAGATTTTTTCTTGCATAACTGATTTTAAAAATAATGGTTCTGACATCTTATTCTCCTGTCTGTTTTTCTCACTTCATTATAGCAAAAAGCCAGGTCTAATTGAACTCTTTTTTACATCTTATAAAGTAGAGAGAAGATTTTATAAAAATAGTAACGAAATAATCTTTTACTTTATGGAGGAACCTCTAAAGCAGCACTCAGATAGCTCGCTGTCAACGGCTGTTTTCCTCAACTCTCATTAGACTTCCTTTACTTGAGAATCTATTTTTATGTACAAAAAAAGACTGAAACTAGTCTTATTTTTAAATCAAAGCTGTGATAGCCGTTACTAGGCCAAAAACGATACCTGGCGCATTAGCAGCCGCAAGGGGAATATCTCTTTCTTTCTTGAAAAGACCGTAATAAACCCATAGACTACAGTTGATGGCTGCGACTAAGGGTTGGATGAAGTTGCCTTTTTGACCAGCCAAGTTGTTCATGATTTGTGGGAAGTAAGAGACATACATCATAACGGACATGAAGGTCGCTACCCAACCCAAAATTTTCATTTGTTTTTCAGACATTTTCAAAACCTCTTTCATTTTTTATGAATCATATTTTATAATCTTTTTTCAAAACAATCAAGACTTTGAAGCTTTTGTTATGAAGATGTAAACTATCATAATCTTATGATAAGAAAGAGGAAACAGAAAAAGACCGGATTGCTCCGATCTTTCAATAGTTCATATTCTCACGTTCTGTATTAAGAATAATTATGGTTAGCTTCAAATGATTAAGCGACCTATTTCATACGATAAAAATCAATCACTAAACCAGCAGGGCCTTTAACTAGTAGCGATTCCGTTCCCCAATCAGGTTGAACATTAAAACTATCATACAGTCATTCATAAAAACAGTATCTTTTAATCCTTTTCTTCACGAACATAATTGTAGATAGTAATACATACAGATAAAAAACTAAAAAGACAGATCATCTGTATGATGATTTTTACAGGTTGACGAAGTAAACCAAACTGAGTTAGGATAACAAAAAGAGAGGAGCCCGCTATCATTACCTGAAAAAAGATAAGCGTCAAACTAAATCGATTTTTCATTTCTGCTCCTTTCTTACCACTATCACTTCATCTAAACGCTCATAAACGCTTTTATCATGAGTCGCAATGATAATAATACGTTTTTCATTTTGTAACCCAAGAATCAAATCAATAATCTCTCGGCTATTTTTTTCATCCAACGAAGCCGTAGGTTCATCCGCAAGTACAATTGGAGAATCCTTTAGCATGACTTTAGCTATGGCAACACGTTGGGCTTCCCCACCAGATAAAGAATAAATTTTCCGATTCAAATCGAGCTGGAGATGAACCTTTTTTAATGCTTCACACATTTGTTCCACTTTATCTTTTCTGGAAAGTTTCTTGTCAATAAAAGCCAATTCCAAATTATCTTTAATACTCCTGTTTTCAATTAATCCATAATTTTGAAAAAGATAGCTAACAAAATCTTTAAAATAAGTTTTTTCCTTTATCTTTCTAAGGTCAATGCCATTTATTTCTACTGTACCATTTTGAGCTGTTTCTAGCTTTCCAATGATATTTAACAAAGTTGTCTTACCAGCACCTGATTCTCCTATCAAGGCATAAGATTTCCCCTCACAAAACTGATAAGAGTAATCACGAAGAACAACATGCCCATCAAATGTCTTTTGAATATCTCTTAACTCAATCATATTACCCTCCTTTCAGATATAAGATACTACTTGTTTGGTGTTGCCTTAATTGAAAGAAAAAGAGTGCGAGAAAACCAACAGCCATAAAAATAGGAAATAGCGTAACCAAGATTGGGAGATGTAAGAAAGTAGCCAAACCTGCTAATAAAAAGTAACCACACATCAAGGTAAGCAAGTAAAAATGATGAATCACAATAAGAGATTTTCCTGCTAAACGTTCAATAAAATAAGTCTTACGCCCTTGATAAAAATAAAGTGTATTTAACAGAATCATCAACAGGACGGAAGTAGCTAGGCTAATGCACGACGCAATAAAGAGTAACAATCTTTCCACTGTCACCTGTTGGATTTTTGATTCAAAAGAATAAAGACCATTAGTAAAGCTTCCGATATGTGCTGTCATTTTATACTGTTTTATAATTTCCCTGACTTGCTCAGGATGGTCAAAAACATAGTTTGATATATCAAATCCTGCAACTTCTTGTCTTTCATAAGCAGATCCATACACGATAATAATCGGATCGTGAACAAAACTATCTCGATTAACTAAGTAATGTACAGAAGTAAAAATCGGATAGATAAAGAGGTTTTCTCCTCCCTCATAAGTCGCAACTTCCACTCTTTCATCTGGATGATTTTTCCTAATTGGTGCATTATCGGGTGCAAATCCCTTTTGAACAAACCGAGACCAAAGCTTTTTCAAATCCTCAATCTTATTTTCCTTACTCTTTGGAATTAAAATCAAACGATCAAAGTCTCCCATTTGTTCAAAGAAAGCTTGTCCTTCTGTGTTTAGTTGAAGACCACTTTGCTTAATGAACTTTCGATTAACTTTTAGTTGATTTGAAATATTTTCAGAAGTTGGATAATCAGAGTTTTTCTGAGAATTACTAGACATAGCAATATAATCTAAAGTAGTTCCAATGTATAGTGGCTCAGTTTTTGAGACTAAGTCACCGTAAAATGCCTGTACTCTTTCTTTATCAACTTTCTCCTCTCCTGTATCAAGACCATGAGTCGCAAAATAACTAGGATATTGTGTCCACGCTTGCTTCCCTTCTTCCAAGGTTCTCACTTGTCTAGTCATATCCACCACCCCATAAATGCTGTACATAACCGTTAGGAGTGAAAAAATCTGTGTTACAATAACCAAAACAAAAATCAAATGCAAGGGAGCTTTCCCCTTAAGGGATAGGTTCATCGGTTGTCTCTGTAAGATATGATAAAACAGATTGGAGGCAAAAAAGTTTAGAAAAAGTAGAATGACTAACCAAGCTAGTAAGGGAAATCCAATCAATTCTATAGCAAGTAATGTAGCATTTCTTTGTAAAATAAGTATAAGAATAGCTAGTACAAATACAATGCTAGCACTCCCTACTAAAAAAAGACTCTCTTTCCAAATTCCCCTAAGGGCAATCTGATACTTACCTAATCCTGATATTCTCTTGATACTGACCGATCGAATATTAACAATATAGTCCGCAACCAGGAGTGTAAGAAAAGAAATTAGAAAAACAAAGGCTATCATAATAGCTTGTGGATAAACTAAGAGAAATTTTAAGAGGGTGAGTCCAGAATTTGCTTCCACAGCATTCGCTTGATGTCCCTTTTCAATCAATCTGCCTGCCAAATCTTGAGCGCTTAGATTTCCTTTGACAATAATATAAAGAGTATTATATGAAGCATTTTGAATAAGTCCTTGGTTTTCTTGTAAGGGTAAATCTTTTGGTAGTTCTCCTCCAATAGGAATGTAAGTGTTTTCCACCTCACCTCTCTCATTTTCTTTAACATCTACTATTCTCCTCGCCAGAACAGTTCCAGTATCTTCTGCAATTTTCTGTAAATCCGTAGCAATGGAACTAGTCGAACTCACAACATCAACTTTCTGACTATAACCTCCCAACAATTCACTCTTATAGTGGTAAACAAAGAGAAGACCGACAAGGGTTATCAAGACAAAGGAAGAACATGCTAATATTTTTTTTAATAAACCATACATAGATGACTCCTTTTATACGAAAAAAGAGGGGAAATCACCTCCCCTCCCTACTCACTAATCAATACCAATTAAGACTCTAATAAGATAAATGCTTTAAAAACGCATTATTTCCTCCTTCCTAATTTATTTAAAGCACTCACTCCACCTATATTTATGTTCATTATAGCGCAACAAGAAAGCGCTGTCAATCATTTGTGTGCTAAAAACCGTTATAAAAAGACCGGATTGCTCCGATCTTTTAATAATTCGCATTCTCAATTTCTATTTTAAAAATAGCTAAGGTTAACGTCAAATGACTACGCGCCCTATTTCATACGATAAAAATCAAGCACTAAACTAGCTGGACCTTTTACAAGCAAGGATTCTGTCCCCCAATCAGTTACAGCTGGGCCGTTTAAAACTGTGATACCAAGATCTTTCAACCGTTGGTAATTCTGCTCTACATCCTCAACCTCAATGTGAAGAATGATTCCTGACTGAAAGTTTTCCAAAGAAATCAAATGTTTCTCTGACAACATAAGACAATGACTGCCAATAGTAAACTGAGCAAAACTGTCGTCAACATAATCGGCTTTTTTATCCAAAATACGCTCCAAGTCAGCACAGACTTGAGGAACTTCTGAAACGATGATATCTAATTGATTTAAATTCATTTACTATCCTCCAGAAAAAGATCAGATTACTCCGATCTTTTCAAGTTCGACTCTTGAAAATCAAAGAATAAAATCTACAACGTTTACATTTGATTTTCGATGAGAGAAATTATTTGATTGCGCGTGATTGCAATCCTTCTTCTTCCAAGAAGAGGCGGAATGGTACGAGTTCTTCTGCTTCGTATTTTTCCTTGAAGGCTTTGATTGCTTCTTCTGAGTGAAGTTTTGGATCGAGTTCAAGTACTTCTACTGGAAGTGGACGATGTTGAGAGATGCGAGCATCGATCACAACAGTTTTACCTTCTTTGTTCAATTTAACAGCTTCAGCAACAACTGCATCGATATCTTCGATACGATCAACTGTAAATCCTACAGCACCTTGTGCTTCAGCGATTTTCGCATAGTCAGCATTAGGGAAGTCACAACCAAACAAGTGTTTGTTTGTGTCTTCGTATTTGTCCTTGATGAAGGCATATTTACCATTTGAGAAGACAACATTGATAACTGGAAGGTCATATTGAACGTTTGTGATAACGTCTGGGTAGCACATGTTGAATGCACCGTCACCCATGATGTTCCATACTTGGCGATCTGGATTGTCTTTCTTAGCAGCGATACCACCAGGAAGGGCAATACCCATTGTCGCAAAGAGTGGAGATGTACGCCACATGTTCTTAGGTGTCATGTGAAGGTGACGAGTAGATGTTTGAGTAGTGTCACCTACGTCGATTGAGTAGATAGCGTCTTGATCAGCATGTTTGTTGATTGCATTGTAAACTTGGTACAATTGCAATTCACCCTCAGTTTTACCTTCGAGTTTGTTCATGTAATCACGCCAGTTTTGGTTGTTCTTCACGTTTGCACGCCACCATGGAGTAGACTCAACTGGGTTTACTTTGTCAAGGATTGCTTTCGCTGCTTGACCTGCATCACCAAGGATAGAAGCGTCAAGGGCATGACGTTTACCAAGTTTGTAAGGGTCAATATCGACTTGAATGAATTTCTCAGTGTTCTTGAATGCTTCGTAAACTTCAGCAAATGGGAAGTTTGAACCAAGGAAAAGAACGGTATCTGCTTCAAAGACAACTTCGTTGGCTGGTTTCCAACCAACACGGTAAGCAGAACCTGTCAAACCTTCATAGTTCCATTCAAAGGCTTCAAAGTTTTTACCAGTTGTGATGATTGGTGCTTTGATTTTACGTGACAATTCAGTAATCACTTCACCAGCTTTAACACCACCGTAACCAGCGTAGATAACTGGGCGTTCAGCATTGTTCAAGATTTCAACTGCTTTGTCAATTTCAACTTCGTTCAAGGCAGGAGCGATGAATGAACGTTCGTATGAACCTGAACCGTAGTATGAGTTTTCGTCGATTTCTTGGAAACCGAAGTTTACTGGGATTTCAACAACAGCTGGACCTTTTTTAGAAACTGCAGCACGGCAAGCTTCGTCGATTACTTTTGGCAATTGCTCAGCGTAAGCGACACGTTTGTTGTAGACAGCGATACCGTTGTACATTGGGTTTTGGTTCAATTCTTGGAAGGCATCCATGTTCAATTCATTAACAGGACGTGATCCAAGGATAGCAAGGAATGGAGTGTTATCCATAGCTGCATCGTAAACACCGTTAATCAAGTGAGTCGCACCTGGACCACCTGAACCAACTGCAACCCCGATTGAGCCGCCGAATTTAGCTTGCATAACCGCTGCAAGAGCACCTGTTTCTTCGTGGCGAACTTGCAAGAAGCGGATATCTTTGTCTTCAGCCAAAGCGTCCATCAATGAGCTGAGTGTTCCTGATGGGATACCGTAGATTGTGTCTACGCCCCATGTTTTCAATACGTTGAGCATTGCTGCTGATGCAGTAATTTTCCCTTGAGTCATTATAACTCTCCTTCAAATATTTTTAAAATTTGATTCATCCGTTTTCATATACTAATTGGAAACGTTTCAGCAAATTTTTACTCTACTACTTTACCATAATTGTTTTTTGTCTCCTAAAAATGTGCTCAGAAGTTTTTATTCTCTATTACAGTACAGTTTGAAAGCGTTTTTTAGAACTGTTTTATAATACTCAATGAGAATTAAAGAGCACACTAGGAAACTAGCCGCAAGTTGCTCAAAGCAGAGATTTGAGGTTGCAGATAAAATTGATGTGGTTTGAAGAGATTTTCAAAGAGTATAAAAAGCGGGCAAGCCCGCTTTTAGTCTATCTTAGTAACGTTTAGCATGAGTGAACTAATCAAAACAGATACAGAGCTAAAGGCCATAGCTAGACCTGCCAGTTCTGGATTGAGAACGAGACCAATTCCTGAAAAGACTCCTGCTGCAATCGGAATTCCGGCGACATTGTAGATAAAGGCCCAGAAAAGATTGAGCAGAATTCGATTAAAGGTTTTCTTACTCATATCAAGGGCACGAACAACTCCTAAGAGGTTATTAGTTGTCAACACCAAATCTGCTGACTCGATGGCAATATCTGTTCCAGCTCCCATAGCAATTCCCACATCCGCTACACTGAGGGCAGGAGCGTCATTGATACCATCCCCAACAAAGGCTACTTTTCCAGCTGATTGTAGTTTATGGATTTCATGGGCTTTTTCTTCTGGCAATACACCTGCAATGACCTCTTCAATGCCAATCTGATCTGCAATGGCACGCGCCACACCAGCATTATCCCCTGTCAGCATGACTGTTTTAAGACCTCGTTTTTTCAACTGACTGATGGCAAGTTTAGCATTTTCCTTAGGAATATCTTGTAGTGCAAGCAAGCCTTTGATTTCATTGTCAACAGCCAAGAACACAACTGTCTTAGCTTCTTTTTCCAGTTCTTCAAGTTTTTCCTGATAAGCATTAGAAATATCCATGCCATCTAGCATTTTAGCATTTCCAAGTAAGACTTGTTTCCCATTGATTTGCCCTGAGACACCTTTTCCGTGCAAGGCTTGGAAATTTTCAACAGTTTGAATCTCAAGTCCAGCTTCACTCGCTCGCTTGACAATGGCCTCAGCCAGTGGGTGTTGGGAAGCTTCTTCCAAGGAGGCTGCCAATCCAAGCACTTCTACTTCGTCGCCGATAATATCTGTTACCACAGGTTTCCCTTCTGTCAAAGTCCCTGTTTTATCAAAGACGAGAGTTTGGACTTTCTGGATTTCCTGTAAGACTGTTCCATTTTTTAGGAGAACCCCCATCTTGGCACTGCGACCTGTCCCCACCATAAGGGCCGTTGGTGTTGCAAGTCCCAAGGCACAAGGGCAGGCGATAATCAACACTGCCACCCCATAAAGGAGAGAGGTCACAAAGCTAGCCTCAAGCAAGACAAACCAAACCCAAAAAGTCAGAATCGCTAAAATGACAACTGCAGGAACAAAAATCCCTGAAATTTTATCCGTCAAATCCTGAATCGGTGCACGGCTGGTTTGAGCTTTCTTCACAAAGTCCACAATCTGTGCCAAGACAGTCTCTGAACCAACTTTTTCTGCTTTAAAAATAAGAGTGCCACTATTATTGATGGTAGAGCCAATCACAGTATCTCCAACTGTTTTGTCTACTGGCAGACTCTCACCTGTCACCATGGATTCGTCAATACTGGAGACGCCTTCGACTACAACACCATCAACCGCAATCTTTTCACCGGGACGCACTCGAATCAGGTCACCTACCTTGACTTGTTCCAAAGGAACTTGAACATAGCGATCATCACGCAAGACTTCTGCTGTTTTAGCTTGCAAATCAAGTAATTTCTCCACAGCTTGGGAAGTGTTTTTTCGCATTTTCTCCTCAAAAACTGCCCCTAAAAGAACGAAGAAGAGGATAAATCCAGCACTTTCAAAGTAAACAGGGAGCCCAGCAAAGAGAGCAACCAGACTATAAAGATAGGCTACCAGAGTTCCCAGTGCCACTAAGGTATCCATGTTGGCATTGTGTTTTTTAAAGCTGGCCCAAGCACTCTGAATATAAGGACCACCTGCTACCAGCATAATAGGCGTTGTGGCTAAAAAGGTGCCCCAATGCATGACTGGATGACTAATAGTCCCTGTCAACATCCCGATCATGAGGAAAACAAGAGGCAGGGTAAAGATACTAGTAATCCAAAAACGCTGTAAAAGGGATAGAGATTTTCGCGTCTTCTCAACTACGGTATAGCTCCCCTTTTGCATCTTCATGCCACATGAAAATTCATGTTGACCTAATTCTTGAGGTGTAAAACGAATTGTCTTCTCCTCGTCTACACCGATTGGTTCTAGAATCCCTTCTTCTTCAAAAAGAATTTCCTTATAACAGTTTGAAGGGGTGGCACGATGAAAGGTAATCTCAGCGGGAATCCCTTTTTGAAGCTGAATGTGGGCTGGATGATAGCCTTTTTCAGCTCGGATACGGATTTTTTGAATGCCATTTTCTAGGCTTGCTTTCACAATTTCTGTCATAGTCTCCTCCTACTCTACAATCATCTTGCCGTGCATCATGTTCATACCACATGCAAAGCCAAACTCTCCAGTCTGCTCAGGTGTGATTTCCACTACATACTCTTCACCCATAGGAAGATCCGCATGCACACCAAAATCTGGAAAGACGATCTGATCTAGACAGGGTGAAGGGTCCTTACGGTCAAAGACGATACGGGCTGGCACTGATTTCTTGAGAATAATCAACTCAGGCGTATAGCCCCCCATGACCTCCACACGAATCTCTTGGTAGCCCTTTTTTTGCTGGGCCTTTTGTCCAGATTTTTCAGGCTTTTTGAAAAACCAAAACAAGATAAACGCTATAAGGGCAATACAAATAATGGTTACAATACTATTTAACATGGCGTCTCCTTTACATACAATTACATTTTACTTCAGAAACTGCCCTGGCTTTCTTTTCAGAAATCACAGCTTCCAAGTCTGCCAAATCAGTCAAAGTGAAATCACATTCGACAATCAAATCAGCCAACAAGTTCTTAATCCTACGAGAACAAACCTTGTCCTTGATATCTTGGACAAGTAAATCCCGACTTTGGTCCAAAGTTAAAAGGGCCGAATAAACAAAGGACTTGCCCTCTTTTTTCCGAGTCAAACACTCTTTCTCTACTAAGCGAGCCAAAAGAGTTTGAACAGTGGACTTGGACCAGTCAAACCGCTCTGCCAGAACCCTGATCAAATCCGTGCTGGTCTGTCCCCCTTGCATCCAAATAATCTTCATGACCTGCCATTCTGCATCTGAAATCTGCATAATCACACCTCCTAAATCTACATTTGTCGATTACAGTTATTAGTATACTCCGAAAATCTACATTTGTCAACTATAATTTTTATTATTTTTTCGAAAAGAAAAATAGAATTATAATCATGTAACGAGAGATTTTCAATCAAATTTCACTATATAAACTATAAAAATATGCTATACTGTAGAAAAAAGAAAACAACCACTAGGGGTGCGTAAAGCTGAGATTAACGACTGTTAGATCCCTTTGACTCAATCTAGGTAATGCTAGCTGATGGAAGTGGAAATGATGATGAGGACTAGCTGGTCTTCTATTACTTTCCTGAAACAGACTAGCTTGTTCTTAAGAATACAAACTTCAGTTGGTTGGGAGGTTTTAGATGACTTATTTACCCGTTGCTCTAACTATTGCAGGGACTGACCCTAGTGGCGGTGCTGGCATTATGGCTGATTTAAAGTCATTCCAAGCTAGAGATGTCTATGGAATGGCCGTTGTGACCAGTCTTGTCGCTCAAAATACCAGAGGCGTTCAATTAATCGAGCACGTCTCCAACCAAATGTTGGAAGCTCAATTGGAGAGTGTCTTTTCGGATATCAAGCCCCAGGCTGTAAAAACTGGTATGTTGGCAACTACTGAAATCATGGAGATTATCCAGCCCTATCTTAAAAAGCTAGATTGTCCCTATGTGCTTGACCCTGTTATGGTCGCTACGAGTGGGGACGCCCTAATTGATTCCAGTGCGAGAAGCTACCTAAAAACAAATCTGCTTCCCCTTGCAAGCATTATCACGCCCAATCTTCCTGAGGCAGAAGAAATTGTTGGTTTTTCAATCCATGATCCAGAAGACATGCAACGTGCTGGTCGCCTGATTTTAAAAGAATTTGGTCCTCAGTCTGTAGTTATCAAAGGTGGTCATCTTGAAGGTGGTGCTAAGGATTTCCTCTTTACCAAAGAGGAACAGTTTGTCTGGGAAAGTCCTCGAATTCAAACCTGTCATACCCATGGTACTGGATGTACCTTTGCTGCTGTGATTACGGCTGAACTAGCCAAGGGAAAAACCCTTTATCAAGCAGTCGATAAGGCCAAGGCCTTTATCACAAAAGCCATCCAAGACTCTCCTCAACTCGGTCATGGTTCTGGTCCAGTCAACCATACAAGTTTTAAAGATTAAGAAAAACTCTCTAGTTCCCACTTTAAGGAAATTAGAGAGTTTTTGATTAAGAAATCATGTCATCAAGCTTTGTTAAAAAAGCTTGCGTTTTTGCCTCAATATCTTCTGCCTGCATCAAATCACGTACGACAGCTACACCAGCTATACCAGTTGCAGCAAGCTGGTCAATATTCTCTGACGTCAAGCCTCCAATAGCAACTACTGGAATGGCGACCGTTTGGCAAATGGTTTTCAAGGTTGAAATCAGGGTGATGGGTGCATTTTCTTTGGTCGTAGTCGGGAAAATGGCTCCTGTTCCCAAGTAATCCGCACCCGATGTTTCTGCTTCGAGGGCTCTTTTTACTGTTTTAGCTGTGACACCGAGGATTTTGTCAGGACCCAAGACTTGGCGGGCAACGGAAACTGGTAGTTCATCGTCTCCGATATGTAGACCTGCAGCATCAACCGCAAGACAAACATCCAATCGATCATCGATAATTAAGGGGACCTGATAGGCATCTGTTATTTCCTTGACTTGTTTTGCCAGATGATAGTATTGATTGGTGGTGAGATTTTTTTCTCGTAGTTGGATGATGGTAACACCTGAACGGCAGGCCGTCTCGACTTTTTCAAGAAAGTTTTCCAAGGAATCTTGGTAGCGATTGGTTACCAGATATAGTCTGAGTGCTTCTCTATTCATAAAAGTCTCCTTTGATAGCATCTAGCCAATTTTTATCTCTTTTTAGAAGAGAGAGCTGATTGAGAGTTTGAAAGCGGAAATCTTCCAATCCCATTCCTTGAACAAGAATTCTCTCAGCAGAAATATTGAGATAAGAAACCGCTAAGCACGAAGCTTCAAAGGCAGTCTTTCCTTGGCTGAGAAAAACAGCTGTCAAGGCTCCAACCAGGTCTCCTGTCCCCGTTATCCAGTCTAATTCGTCACAGCCATTTCCCAATATTGCAACCTGATTCTCCGAAACAATGAGGTCCTTGGGGCCAGTGACTAAAAATGACAAACCAGGATAAAGCTGACACCAGTCTTTCAAGACTTGAAGCAGATCCTCAGTTTCTTGATCTTTAGCACTCGCATCGACCCCAACTCCGTGATGTTTTAAGCCAACAAGACTTCGGATTTCCGACATATTCCCTTTAAGGACTGTGGGCTTGTATTCTAAAAGATCTCTGACTAAGGTCTTTCGAATGGGAGATGCTGCTACGCCAACCGCATCTACTACCATTGGGAGACAAGCTTGAGCTGCATAAGTAGCAGCCATACGGATTGCTTTCTCCTTCTCTGCTGACAAATGCCCCAGATTGATAAAGAGAGCTTGACTTTGCTTAGTAAAATCAAGAACCTCACGGGGATCATCTGCCATGACAGGTTTAGATCCCAGAGCCAAAATGCCATTGGCCAGCATTTCACAGGAAATCTCATTGGTGATGCAGTGAATTAAGGAGCTAGAGGTTAGAGGAAAGGGATTTGTAAATTCCTGCATCAGTCTATCCTTTCACCAAAGAAATATCCCTGCACTTTTTTAAAGAATTCCTGCTTGATTAAAAATCGAAAGGCAATAAAGGAAATCGCTGTACCGATCAAGGTTGCTCCAAAAAATCGAGGAGTGTAGATAAACCAGCTAAGCTTGGCAGCAGATCCCGTAAAGAGAACCATAACAGGATAGGAAACAATGGAACCGATTATACCTGTTCCCAAGATTTCTCCTAGAGCAGAATAGCGAAATTTCCGACCATACTTATAAAAGAGACCTGCAAGGAGGGCTCCAAAAGTAGCTCCTGTGAGGGCCAAAGGGGGAATGCCCTGAGTAGACATACGGATAAAGGCTGTGACTGTAGCCATGACCAAGGCATAAACAGGTCCCATCAAGATCCCTGCAAGGATATTGACTACACTGGACATCGGTGCCATTCCTTCAATTCGAAAGATGGGTGTAAGAACTACGTCAAGGGCAATCATCATGGATAAAATGGTTAATTTGTGAACTTGTAGTTGGTGGTTTCTCATTTTCTATTTCTTCTCTTTTTCTAAAGACTGCAAATCACTCGTCCAGGTTTGATGTTGGTAAGCCATCTCCCAAAACTTAGCTTCCATGTGGACACTTCGATGGAAGGCCTCTAGCATTTTTTGTTTGTCTGTCTCGTTGCTTTCGCGATAGAGCTGATTGACCAGGGCTTCTTCCTCTTTAATCTGCTGTTCTAACTCATCGGTGATATAGGTCTCGATCCACTGCTGATAAAGAGGATTCGGAGATGGTTTGCGATTAAGTTCCTTGCCCAAATCATGGTATAGCCAAGGACATGGAAGCAAACTAGCAAAAGCAATCCCCAGGTTTGGCTCTGAAAACTGTCGATAAATATGAGAAATGTAATGATAACAGGTTGGAGCGATTGGATGTTGCTCCATTTCATGATCGCTGATTCCTAATTCCTTGAAAAATTGTTGACGGATAAATAATTCACCCTCCACTAGACTCTGGGCATTTTGTTTCAAGAGTCTTTTCATCTCCTCGTTTGAAGTCTTATCAGCCAAGAGGTGATAGGCTTCTGAAAAAGACTTCAGGTAATAAGCATCCTGAATCAGGTAATAGCGGAAAATAGAAGGTTTTAAATTTCCCTCTTGTAACTGTAATACAAATGGGTGATGAAAGGAAGCCTGCCAAGCTTCCTTGGATAATTCCATCGCAATATCTGTAAATTCCATAATAACTCCTTTATAAAAATAGACTGGTTTGAAGCAATAAAAAGAACAGCAGGTAGATTAATTTTGTTTTTTTAGAAATATAAAAAGTCCGATAGTGATTCTCCAACTGTGCATGTTCGTCATATCCGTGCGCAGACAAAGCTCTCAAGTAGAGATGGCGCCACCTAAAGACCGTCATCAGAACCTTGCTGTAAATCAAGGGCGACCAAACATGCAGTTCTTGACCACGTAATAAGCAAGCTTCTTTTAGAGACTTGATTTCTTGCTGAATGAGGGGAAAGGAATTGAATACCACAATTAAGGCATAGGCCCAAGACCGTGATAACCCCTTTTGAGCCAAGTACAATAAAAGCTCTTTTAAGGAAATACTGGAAACAAAGACAAGGCCGATACAAACCGTCACAAAAGCTCTCGTCCCAAGTATCACTGCCTGCGAAGCATCCCCATGTAACTGTACTGCCCAATAGTTGGCGAAGGATGGCAAAATGGCGAGCACAAGCATCCAAGCCAACATTTTAAATCGACGGTGATAGAGCAAAAAGAGTATGCAAAATGCGACTACAGAAAGATTAAGAGCAATCGAAGGAATGAAAGATGTTTCCAAGGATAAAATCAGCAAGAAGAGACTTAGTATCGGTGTCTGGGTTGCGACTTTGATCATACTACCTCACCTCCCCTTGAGCATTGCTACTCAGAAAACTGAGAGGTTTGCTGATGGTCACGTCTTTAATATGACGGAGCCCCTCACTAGTCATCTCCATCCAATAATCAACCACAGAAATCAAGGGATCTAAACGATGGCTAATGATCAAAAAACTGCTTCCTTGATCTCTGTCCTCCAGAATCCACTGACAGAAATAATGACAAGCTCTATCATCCAAACCTGCAAAAGGTTCATCTAGCAAAATCACAGAAGCCTTGCTGGTTAAGATGGTCAATAGCTGAAGAATCTTTTGCTGTCCACCACTTAATTGATAAGGACTCTTATCGAGTGCCTGATCCAAATTAAAATATCGTAAAGCTTGGAGAATCCGCTGATTTCTTTCAGAGTCTGAGCTATCTAATTGCAGTTCCTCTCTCAGACTGACTCGGATAAATTGCTTCTCAGCTTCCTGAATGACACCCGTCAGGTCACGATACAGACTCTTTTTCTTTTTTAGGACCGAACCCTTCCAAGTAATGCGCCCTCTATACTTTTGAAATTGAAGAATAGAGCGAAAGAGGGTTGATTTCCCGACACCATTATCACCCAAGATACAGGAAATTCCTTGGTAGATAGTAAAATCAGCAATCGAAAAGAGGGGGCGATTTCCCAGCTCACAAGTCACACGATCCATATGGAATAGTTCTGGGCTAGAAGCAACTTCCTTTGAAGCAACCTGTGTCATCTCAGAGGTAGGGAGTTGATTTATTTCCCTTAGTTGCCCGTCTCTTAGCTCCACCATATGGTCGATATAGGCTTCATAATCAGATAAATCATGGTCGCACAAAATAACTGTCTTCCCATCAGAGACCAACTCTTTTAGAATCTCCAATATCTCTATCCTACTTTTGCGGTCAATAGAAGCAAAAGGCTCATCCAAGAGATAGACCCTAGGATTCATAGCAAAGAGAACAGCCAAAGCAGCCTTTTGCTTTTCCCCACCTGATAAGTGATGAATGGGACGGTGCAAAATCGCCTTGCAGCGACATTGCTGGACCACCTCTGCTATTTTAGCATCAATCTCTTGAACGGGATGCCCAATATTTTCCAAGGTAAAAATCAGCTCCTCAAACAAGTTCTCCATGGTAAATTGGTGATTGGGATTTTGAAAGAGAATGCCGACCGTCTGAACACGTTCAACGATTGAAAGCTGACTGACCTGGTTTCCATCTATCAGGACTTGACCACTATAGGGTAAGGAAGTGACCTGGGCAATGATTTGAAAGAGACTGGATTTTCCTGAACCACTGCTCCCAACTAACAAGGTAAAAGCTTGCGCATGAAAAGTAAAATCAATCGGTTCCGAAAAGATTGGTGACTGAATCCCCCGTAGTTCCAGCCCCATCTACGCCTTGCCTCCAGCTGAAAACTGATGATAGAGTTTGACAATGGCACGAACCAAGATGGTACAGAAGAAAAAGACAGAAATAAAACGCACCACAAGCAAGGAAAGGACAAAAGGAAGGGAGAAGGCATAGTAACCTAATTTAATGTATTCATAGACAAAGCTAAAAAGCGTAATTCCAATACTATTAGCAGTTAGAGAGAGCCAACTTTCATAGCGATTCTTGGTTACAAGAAAACCAAATTCACTTCCCAGACCTTGAACCAAGCCAGACAAAAGAGCTCCTAGACCGAATTGACTACCATATAGGACTTCAGCAAGCGCAGCGAGCACTTCTCCAATCGTCGCACTTCCGATTCTTGGAACAAAGATAGCCGCAATGGGCGCAGCCATACACCAGAGACCAAAGAGGATTTCATTGGCAAAAGCCTGTAAACCAAGAGGGGCCAAGATTAGGGTGAGGATATCAAATAGATAGCCTGAACCCACAAAAACGCCACCAAAAAAGATAGACAAGAAAGCAAGCAAGATAACATCTTTTAACTGCCATTTTTTCAACATAAAAAACTCCTTTTTTAAAGAAAAGTGGGGCATTCAAGAAGAGCTACCAAAAGGCTTGCGGTCAAGCCTATCCTCTTTTGATAAACAAAAAAACTCCAATTACAAACGAGAATTAGAGTTTACCTTACAAGATTAGACAGTTCTTTTCAACATACGAAAAAAACCTTTTCACATTTCCCTTCGCCAGTCTTAACTGTATCAGGTTCAATGGGTATCATCTCAGCCTAAAGCACCCCAAATGTCTTTATTATTTAATTACTGGACCAGTATAACAGAAATTGAAAGCTCTAGCAAGATATTTGACTGGAAAATATATTTATATAGTTTCTAATAACAATTTATTCTTTCTATACACAAAGAAAAACCTCCACATAAGGTAGAGGCCGTCTTCTTTATCAATACAATTTCAAATCACGAGGGTCGACTGGGAAGGTTGGGTTGTATGGGTTATGACGGAGTTTGAAGTGTTTGACATCCTCAATAGTCTGAGTTCCAGATAACTGCATGACTGTCTTCAATTCTGCATTTAAGTGCTCGAAGACTTGACGCACACCAACACTACCACCAAGAGCCAAACCATAGATCACAGGGCGACCAATAGCTACCAAGTCTGCTCCTGAAGCCAAGGCTTTAAAGACGTGTTGACCGCGACGAACACCAGAGTCAAAGACAATTGGCACACGTTTATCAACTGCTTCAGCCACTTCTTGAAGCGAGTCAAAGGATGCTGGTCCACCGTCGATTTGGCGGCCACCGTGGTTGGTTACCCAGATACCAGAAGCACCTGCGGCAAGCGAACGTTCAACGTCTTCACGGCATTGTGGCCCCTTTACATACACAGGAAGACCTGAGTATGTAGCGATAAATTCGACATCGCGTGGAGACAAGCGTTGTTTAGCTGACTTGTAAACAAAGTCCATTGATTTTCCAGCACCTTCTGGCAAGTATTCCTCAACAATCGGCATGCCAACTGGGAAGACAAAACCATTGCGCTTGTCGACCTCACGATTGCCCCCTACAGTTGCATCCGCCGTCAAGACAATTGCTTTGTAGCCTTCAGCCTTCACACGGTCCATGATATGGCGGTTAATTCCATCATCCTTACTAAAGTAAAATTGGAACCAATGAGGTGTTCCTTGAAGAGCTTCCGTAATTTCTGGAAGGTCAACGGTAGAGTAGGAACTAGTTGTATAAAGAGAACCAAACTCATGCACACCACGCGCAGTAGCTACTTCCCCCTGCTCATTTGCCAATTTATGAGCCGCAACAGGCGCCATAATGATTGGTGAAGACAATTTTTCACCTGCAAATTCAATCTCTGTACTTGGATTTTCAACATCACAAAGCGTATGAGGAACGATCAGTTTGTGGTTAAAGGCACGGATGTTCTCGCGTAAAGTGAAAGTATCTTCTGCTCCACTAGCGATATAACCAAAGGCAGCTTTAGGAATGACTTGTTGCGCCATTGGCTCCAAATCATAGGTGTTAATAAAATCTACAGGTCCTTCTGCATTGCTTGTTTTATATGACATAAAGTGTCCTCCTTATTAAGTAAGCGTTTACTTTAACTTACATAAACTATCTTACCTCTTTTTCAGAATCCTTTCAAAAATTTTGTCTGGAAATTTCAAATCACAGACATGATAAATATTTTCTATCATTGTGATAAAAAATTCATATTATCCAAACATGTCCTTTAGTGCTACAATAGCTATATTATTCCTAGATGGGAGGTTCTATTTTGGATTGGTCCATTGTTGAACAATATTTACCACTCTATCAAAAGGCATTCTTTCTGACCTTACATATCGCAGTTTGGGGAATTTTGGGTTCTTTTCTTGTAGGTCTAATCGTTAGTGTCATTCGTCATTATCGCGTTCCTATCTTTTCACAGTTAGCAACAGCCTACATCGAATTGTCACGAAACACGCCCCTTTTGATTCAGCTCTTCTTCCTCTACTTCGGGCTTCCCCGAATAGGGATTGTTCTTTCTTCAGAAGTCTGTGCAACAGTTGGGCTCATCTTTTTAGGTGGCTCCTACATGGCTGAATCTTTCAGAAGCGGACTGGAAGCAGTCAGTCAAACCCAGCACGAGATTGGTCTAGCCATTGGTCTAACGCCTGTACAGGTCTTTCGCTATGTGGTTCTTCCGCAAGCGACTGCGGTAGCCCTACCGTCCTTTAGTGCCAATGTCATTTTCCTCATCAAAGAAACCTCTGTTTTCTCTGCAGTAGCCTTAGCCGATCTCATGTACGTAGCCAAGGACTTGATTGGACTCTATTATGAGACAGACATTGCACTGGCCATGTTGGTAGTTGCTTATCTGATTATGCTTCTGCCCATCTCTCTAGTTTTTGGCTGGATAGAAAGGAGGCTCCGCCATGCAGGATTCGGGAATGCAAGTACTCTTTCAGGGAAATAATCTCCTGCGAATTCTACAAGGATTGGGTGTCACGATTGGAATTTCCATTCTCTCCGTCCTTCTATCTATGATTTTCGGAACAATCCTGGGAATCATCATGACCTCACATTCTAGAGTTATTCGTTTTTTAACACGCTTTTATCTGGAATTTATCCGTATCATGCCCCAGCTAGTACTACTTTTCATCGTATACTTTGGATTGGCTCGAAACTTTAATATCAATATCTCAGGTGAAACTTCGGCCATTATCGTTTTTACCCTCTGGGGTACAGCTGAAATGGGAGACTTGGTTCGTGGGGCCATCACTTCCCTCCCTAAACATCAGTTTGAAAGCGGACAGGCTCTGGGCTTGACTAACTTCCAACTTTACTATCATATTATCATTCCACAGGTCTTGAGAAGACTACTACCGCAAGCCATCAACCTTGTCACTCGGATGATTAAAACGACTTCCTTAGTTGTCTTGATCGGGGTTGTGGAAGTTACCAAGGTTGGACAACAAATCATCGATAGCAATCGCTTGACCATCCCAACCGCTTCCTTTTGGATTTATGGAACTATCCTGGTCTTATATTTCGCAGTCTGTTTTCCTATTTCCAAACTATCCACTCACTTAGAAAAACATTGGAGGAACTAAATGTCTGAAACTATTTTAGAAATCAAGGACCTAAAAAAATCCTTTGGAGACAATCCCATCCTCCAAGGCCTTTCTCTGAATATCAAAAAGGGGGAAGTTGTCGTCATTCTAGGGCCATCTGGTTGCGGAAAAAGCACTCTCCTTCGTTGCCTCAATGGCTTAGAAACCATACAGGGTGGAGATATTCTTCTGGACGGCCAGTCCATTATTAGCAACCAGAAAAACTTTCACCTGGTTCGCCAAAAGATTGGCATGGTCTTTCAAAGTTATGAACTCTTTCCTCACCTAGATGTCCTTCAAAACCTCATACTAGGCCCTATCAAAGCTCAGGGACGAGACAAGAAAGAAGTAACGGAGGAAGCTTTGCGACTACTGGAACGTGTGGGTTTGCTTGATAAAAAAGACAGTTTTGCCTGCCAATTATCTGGTGGACAGAAACAACGAGTTGCGATTGTCCGTGCCCTTCTCATGCATCCAGAAATTATCCTCTTTGACGAAGTGACAGCTTCACTGGATCCAGAAATGGTGCGTGAAGTTCTGGAACTCATCAATGACTTAGCTCAAGAAGGGCGTACCATGATACTGGTAACTCATGAAATGCAGTTTGCCCAAGCTATTGCAGATCGGATTATCTTTCTCGACCAAGGGAAAATCGCTGAAGAAGGAACGGCTCAGGAATTCTTCACCAATCCACAAACCAAACGAGCACAGGAATTTTTAAACGTCTTTGACTTTAGCCAGTTCGGCTCATATCTATAAAGGAGATTTTTATGAAACTACTCAAACCAATTCTAACTGTTTTTGCTCTAGCATTTGCGCTTATCTTTGTCACAGCTTGTAGCTCAGGTGGAAGCTCTGATGCTTCTTCAGGAAAAACAACCGCCAAGGCCCGCACTATCGACGAAATCAAAAAAAGCGGTGAGCTACGAATCGCCGTATTTGGAGACAAAAAACCATTTGGTTATGTTGACAACGACGGTTCTTACCAAGGCTACGATATCGAATTGGGTAACCAATTAGCTCAAGACCTTGGTGTAAAGGTTAAATACGTCTCCGTTGATGCTGCCAACCGTGCTGAATACTTGATTTCAAACAAGGTGGATATCACCCTTGCCAACTTCACAGTTACTGACGAACGTAAGAAACAAGTTGACTTTGCCCTTCCTTACATGAAAGTATCACTCGGTGTTGTGTCACCAAAAGATAAAGTCATCAAAGACGTTAAAGAATTAGAAGGCAAAACCTTGATTGTTACAAAAGGAACGACTGCTGAAACTTATTTTGAGAAAAATCACCCAGAAGTAAAACTCCAAAAATATGACCAATACAGCGATGCCTACCAAGCCCTTCTTGACGGACGTGGAGATGCCTTCTCAACTGACAATACGGAAGTCCTAGCTTGGGCACTCGAAAATAAAGGATTTGAAGTAGGAATTTCTTCCCTCGGAGATCCAGATACTATTGCGCCAGCAGTTCAAAAGGGTAATCAAGAACTTCTTGACTACATCAACCAAGAAATTGAAAAATTAGGTAAAGAAAACTTCTTCCACAAGGCTTATGAAAAGACACTTCATCCAACCTACGGTGATGCTGCTAAGGCAGATGATCTAGTTGTTGAAGGTGGAAAAGTCGACTAACATCTAATAAACATAACAAAAAGAAATCAGGTAATCCTAGTGACTACCTGATTTTCTATATTTTAGGCATTTTGCCAATTTTCTTGGTCTTCTTTAAAGCGTTTTAGGAGAGCGAGTCCTTCTGGCGTGATGTAACCTTCTTCTTGGGCTAAGTGGATCAGTTCGCTGTAATTTGAAAGTGTCACCAATTTCACATCAGCATCCGCAAAATTCTTATCGGCTTTCGGCAATTGATAACTGAAAATCGCTACAACTCCAAGCACATCGGCTCCTTCGCGTTTAGCAGCTGCTACGGCTTCAAGAACAGAACCGCCAGTTGAAATGAGGTCTTCAACAACAACCATCTTTTGCCCCTGAGCTACACGACCTTCGATTTGATTACCAGCTCCGTGGTCTTTTGGTTTGCTGCGGATATAGGCAAAAGGCAAGTTCATCTTGTCAGCGATGATAGCTCCGTGTGGAATTCCTGCTGTCGCAGTTCCTGCAATCACTTCTACTTCTGGAAATTCTGCTTTAATAGCTTCCACAAAACCATTTTCAATTAGGGTACGAGTCTCTGGATAGGCTAACGTCACACGGTTATCAGTATAAATTGGCGATTTGATACCAGATGCCCAAGTGAAAGGCTCCTCTGGTTTGAGGTAAACAGCTTGGATTTTCAAGAGGTGGCTAGCGATATCTTTAGCAAGTGTCATAGTATTCTCCTTTTATTTTTATAATCTATTTCTTTCATTTCAATCTTGGTTCCATTCATCCTTGATAGCATGATAAGCTGCAACAGGATATTCAGCTTGGGTAATGGGACGTCCTACTACGATATAGTCACTACCGATTTGATAAGCATCCGCTGGCGTCATGACGCGTTTTTGATCTCCAACCGCAGCTCCTGCCGGACGAATTCCTGGCGTCAGACAGATAAAATCTGGATTGGTGGCTTCTTTGATGAGTTGCACTTCCTGAGCCGAGCAAACGACACCATCCAAGCCTGCTTCAGCTGTCTTTTTGGCATAGTGAATCACAGACTCTTGCAGGCTGGTTTGGATATTTTGAAAATCTTGCATCTGGCTTTCCGACGTTGATGTAAGCTGGGTCACAGCGATCAATTTGGCTTGTGTCCCCAGACCTTCACGCGCAGCCTTCATCATCTCTACACCACCAGCAGCATGAACATTGGTCATGTCTACACCAAGCTGGGATAAGACCTTCATAGCCGATTTAACTGTATTGGGAATGTCATGTAGCTTGAGGTCCAAAAAGACACTATGTCCCAGTGACTTCAAATAACGGACAACTTCTGGACCTTCCGCATAATAAAGCTCCATCCCTACTTTTAGATAAAGACTTTCTTCTGCCGGGAAAAGAGATAAAAATTCCTTGACCGCCTCAAAACTAGGAAAATCAAGAGCAATAACTGGACGATGTTCACGCATACCTTTCTCCTTTTACCTTAGCTAGCAAGAGAGTATGGTTAAAAATAAACCACGAAAAAAGGAACCTTCCAACAGCAAGGTTCCACGAAAAATGGGTAGTCTCCACCCTTTCACCGTCTAACCTTAGCTGCCTCTCTGGACTGCTTTAAAGGTTTTTTTCTATTCTATTATTTATAGTAGGACTTGTCAAGCAAAAACTCGAAACTGGACTTCTATACCATTCAAAATCAAGAGGAAAAGTTAGTCTAACGACTCTGTGATTGCTGGCTCGTTTGGTTTTGATTTCCCTGTTCTTCTTGTTTTTTCTTTTCTTCTTCCTGTTTTTTCTTCTCAGCTTCCTTGGCCTCTTGTTTGGCTTTTTCCTCAGCCTCTTCTATCAGTTTATCCGCTATCGTGTAGCTGTATACTCCAGCTTCCATATCGACTACACTCGGTTCTGACAATTGTGGCTTAATTTTGCTGTAATAAGGCAATTTCTTGCTCAATTCTGATAGGGGAACCAAAATCTCATCTGTATCCAGCATGGTAATTTTTAAAAGATCTGCTGTTGCCTTGCTCGGCGCTAATTCGATTTTCTGGATTTGGCTCTTGATATCCTCACTGATGGTAGACAATCCTTTGATCAGTTCTTTCACCTGCTGCTCATCGTTAAAGGTAACTGTCAGATAAGTCTCAGGCAAGTTTAAGCGATCAATAGGAGTTGACTCTACTGTACCACTAGAAAGAATAGGATAATATTCTTCACCAGACACATAATAACCGACAATATCAAATTCCTTAACCTCAATCGTAAAGTTAGTCGGAAATTGATAGTTAATCTTCGCTGATTCTATCCAATGATTGGACTTGATTCGCTCAGCGTATCTTTCCTTATCCAACAATAGAGCTAAAGTATAGTCGCTATCTTGAATCCCAGAAGCCTGTTTGATGTCATCCGCCTGCGTGTTACTATTTCCCTTAACCTCGATATTTTTGATAGTCGAAAGTGGAGTCAATAGATAGACTGAAAGAAGGAGGACCAGGACACTGGGTACCAAGATACTCACAGCTCGCCAAATATGAACAGGCGCAATTTTAGGCTTGGCAGGTTTTTCTGGTTTCTCTGGTTTTTCTTTTTTCTTCTTCTCTTTTTCTTCTTTGACTTTAGGGGCATCCTTTTGAGATTTTTCTTCTTTTTCGGATGGTTCCTTGCTTGGACTTGAGGCTTCCTCGTCTGACTCACTCGATGATTTCTTGGATTCCTCCAATAGTTTCGAGTTGGCTTCCTTACGAGCTTGTTTTTCCTTTTCCTTCTCTTCAGCTAGGGCAGCTTCTTCCTCAGCCTTCTTCTTCAGGTATTCCTGGTTTCGTTTCTGCCATTCAGACAATTCTTGCTTCTGGTTTGATTCTTTTTTCTTATCCTTTGACATTGATATTCCTTATGCTAGGTCTTTTCTTAATAAATCGTAAAAATCTGCAAGAGATTTCAATTCAGTCGAAGCTTTCATGCTAGCTTGGTACTGATCCTTGTGACTAAGCAAGTGGCTGAGTTTCTCCTCCAAGCTTTCCAAGGTCAAGTCACTTTCTTGAAGTTCTTCTGCATAGCCTTTCTTAACAAAGTAGGCTGCATTTTCAATCTGGTCTCCTCGACTTGCTTCACGACCCAATGGTACGATGAGATGGAGTTTCGCCATGGCCAAGAGCTCGAAAATCGTATTGGCACCACCACGCGTCACCACCACATTTGCCATCTTCATCAAGGGTTGATAGAGATCCGTCACATAATCAACACGAAAGAGATTTTGACTCAACTCATTGAGGCTTGAATCTCCAGTTAGATTGATAATATTGTAGCGCTCTGTCAACTCTTTTTTATGGTCTGTCACTAATTGGTTAAATACACGGGCTCCTGCAGAACCACCGACAAACAATACCGTTGGCAATTTAGGATTAAAGTGGGTTTGGATATCCACCAATTCATCTGGTTCTGGAGTGTTTTGGTCTGAAACCTTGGTTACTGCCCCCACATGCTCGACTTTTGCAAGACCAGCAGGCTGCTCAAATGTTGAATACATCTTAGTTGCAAATTTATAGGCGATTTTATTGGCCAAGCCCATAGAAAGGTCCGATTCGTGAATAAAGACAGGTACCCCTGACACACGCGCTGCGATAACCGGCGGTACTGAGACAAAGCCCCCCTTTGAAAAAAGAGCCTGTGGACGCAGTCGTAACATGATAAAGAGGGATTGGACGATACCCCAAGCAACTTTAAAGACATCTAGCATGTTTTGCCAGGAGAAGTAACGACGCAACTTCCCAGTCGCAATAGAATGGAAGGTAACATCCAAACCTGACTTGAGGATTTCTTGGTGTTCGATTCCGTGTTTATCACCAATGTAGTGAACTTCCCAGCCGTCTTCGATGAACTTGGGCATTAACAAAAGATTGAGGGTGACATGTCCAACCGTCCCCCCACCTGTAAAGACAATTTTTTTCATATTATTCCTTTAACTCCGATACTGTGTCGATGAAAAGATCTCCACGTACTTCAAAGTTAGCATACATATCCCAGCTAGCATTGGCAGGACTGAGGAGAACCACATCTCCTTGAGTCGCAAGCTCATAAGCCTTGCGGGTCGCATCAGCAATATCTGTCGCATCTACATAAGTCACACCAGCCTTCTCTGCTGCCCGTTTGACACGTTCTGCAGACTGACCGAGGATGACCATCTTCTTGAGCCCAGTAATATCTGGAACCAATTCGTCAAACTCATTTCCTCGGTCCAAACCACCTGCAATTAAGATAACCTTACTGTTGTCAAATCCTGATAAGGCTTTTTGGGTAGCCAAGATATTGGTTGACTTACTATCGTTATAGAATTTGACCCCCTTGATTTCATCCACAAACTGGAGACGGTGTTTGACACCACCAAAGGCTGAAAGAGTTTCCTTGATGATTTGGTTATCTACACCACGTAGCTTGGCTACTGCAATGGTCGCAAGGGCATTTTCTACATTGTGGCTACCTGGAACACCGATTTCACTAGCTGCCATGACCACTTCGCCACGGAAGCAGAGTTGACCATCTGCTAGGTAGGCTCCATCAACCTTTTCCTGTGTTGAAAATGGTACAACAGTAGCTTGTGTTTTGGTAGCCAATTCTTTTGCCAAATCTTGGTTAAAGTTCAATACAAGGAAATCATCCGCTGTCATCTTGTTCTGGATATTCCACTTAGCTGCCACATACTCTTCAAAAGAACCATGATAGTCGATATGAGTTGGCATGAGGTTGGTAATAACCGCAATCTCAGGATGGAATTCTTGGACACCCATCAGTTGGAAAGAAGAAAGTTCCATGACGAGCGTGTCCTTGGCTGTCGCAGTTTGAGCAACCTGACTAGCAGGATAGCCGATGTTCCCTGACAAAAGACCATGTTGGCCGGCAGCAGTTAAAACTTCCCCAATCATCGTCGTTGTGGTTGTTTTCCCATTTGAACCCGTGATACCGATAATTGGCGCTTCTGAGATTAAATAAGCCAATTCCACCTCAGTCAAGACTGGAATCCCCTTTGCCAATGCTTTTTCAATCATGGGATTGCTATACGGGATACCTGGATTTTTCACCATCAGAGCGAAATCTTCATCCAAGAGCTCCAAAGGATGCCCACCAGTGACAACCTTGATCCCATCTTCTAGTAAACTTTGCGCAGCAGGATTTTCCTCAAAAGGCTTGCTGTCATTTACTGTCACAATAGCACCTAGCTTGTCTAACAAACGGGCCGCAGACTCACCAGACTTAGCCAAACCTAAAACAAGGACTTTCTTATTTTTAAATTGATCGATTACTTTCATGTCTCAAACTCCATTTCTACTCCTACTATTTTACCATTTTTATGGAAATAATACTAAGCGAAAATGCTCTAACCCTCATTATAACATCGAAAAAGAGAGCCGTAGCTCTCTTTCTATTTATCTTCTTCTGCTCTTTTTTACAGGCATGAGCGTAATGTCTCTCAAGCTAAAGTAGGCTAGAGCCAGCATGGCGATTGTGACAAAGAATTCTGTCGGTAATTGGAAGATTTGCAAGATGGACAACATCAGCAAAATCAAGAGTGCAACAACTACAAAGACCAAGATAACGATGTTGACTGTTCCTTTGATACTTTGGGGTGTCGCAAATACATAGAGTAGTAATAAGAGGATTCCTATGATTAAATAGACCATCTTTATCTCTTTCTAGCTCTTATTCAGCTGATTTTTTCTTTTTGTTGGCTTTCTCACGCTCTGCCTTGTTAAGGATTTGCTTACGCAAACGGATAGACTCAGGCGTTACTTCCATGTACTCATCGTCATTCAAGAACTCAAGAGACTCTTCAAGTGTCAAGATACGAGGTGTCTTGATAACCGCTGTTTGGTCCTTAGTAGCTGAACGGACGTTGGTCATTTGTTTAGCCTTAGTGATGTTAACTGTCAAGTCGTTTTCACGAGAGTTTTCACCGATAATCATTCCTTCGTAAACCTCAGTACCTGGGTTGACAAAGATAGTACCACGTTCTTCGATAGACATGATTGAGTAAGTTGTAGCCTTACCAGCATCGATGGAAACAAGGGCACCACGGTGACGTCCACCAATTTCCCCTGGAATCAATGGCAAGTATTGGTCAAAGGTATGGTTCATGATACCGTAACCACGAGTCATTGACAAGAACTCAGTTGAGTAACCGATCAAACCACGCGCTGGAACAAGGAAGACCAAACGAGTTTGACCATTACCAGTTGAAATCATATCCAACATTTCACCCTTACGTTCAGAAAGGCTTTGAATAACAGATCCTTGGTATTCTTCTGGAGTATCGATTTGCACACGTTCAAATGGCTCACATTTAACACCGTCAATCTCTTTTACGATAACTTCTGGACGAGATACTTGAAGTTCATAGCCCTCACGACGCATAGTTTCGATCAGGATTGACAAGTGCAATTCTCCACGACCTGAAACAGTCCATTTATCTGGTGAATCAGTTGGGTCAACACGAAGGGAAACGTCTGTTTGCAATTCGGCCTGCAAGCGTTCTTCCACCTTACGAGAAGTCACCCATTTACCTTCTTTACCAGCAAATGGTGAGTTGTTGACCAAGAAGGTCATTTGAAGCGTTGGCTCATCGATGTGAAGGATTGGAAGAGGCTCAACTGCATCTGTCGGTGTAATCGTCTCACCAACAAAGATATCTTCCATACCGGAAACGGCAATCAAGTCACCTGCTTTGGCCTCTTGGATTTCACGACGTTCCAAACCAAAGAAACCGAAAAGTTTTGTAACACGGAAGTTCTTCGTTGTACCATCTAGTTTAGAAAGGGTAACTTGGTCTCCAACTTTCACACTACCACGGAAGACACGACCGATACCGATACGACCTACGAAGTCATTGTAGTCCAAGAGTGAGACTTGGAACTGTAACGGTTCATCTGAGTTGTCCACTGGAGCAGGGATATGGTCGATAATGGTATCAAAGATTGGTGCCATTGTTTTTTCTTGATCAGCTGGATCATCTGACAATGAAGAAGTCCCGTTGATAGCTGAAGCATACACCACTGGGAAATCAAGCTGGTCGTCATCTGCACCAAGCTCGATGAAAAGTTCCAAGACTTCGTCTACTACTTCTGCTGGACGAGCCGATGGTTTGTCGATTTTGTTAACAACCACGATTGGGACAAGGTCTTGTTCCAAGGCTTTTTTCAATACGAAACGAGTTTGTGGCATGGTTCCTTCGTAGGCATCCACGACCAAGACAACACCGTCAACCATTTTCATGATACGCTCAACTTCTCCACCGAAGTCCGCGTGTCCTGGTGTGTCCATGATGTTGATACGAGTTCCGTTGTAGGCAACGGCAGTGTTTTTCGCAAGGATGGTAATTCCACGCTCTTTTTCGATATCGTTTGAGTCCATAGCGCGCTCTGCCAATTCAGTACGTGCATCAAGAGTTTCAGATTGTTTCAATAATTCGTCAACGAGGGTTGTTTTACCGTGGTCAACGTGGGCGATAATCGCAATGTTACGGATATCTTCTCTTAATTTTGTCATGATTTCCTCTAATAATTAAATTTTTATTTCTAACTGAACAATTATACCACAGTCTCATTCAAAAATCACAGTTCAGCTAAGTGTAAATGTTTTCACTCTGCTTTTCTAGTCAAGACAACTCTTTTCAAAGTCAGAGACTTATGATAAGATAAGCTGGTATGCGTTTAGATAGATTATTAGCCCAAGAAAAGGTCAGTCGCAAGGCTATGAAACAGGCTCTATTAAAAAAAGAAATCCTAGTAGATGATTGTCCAGCCAGCTCACTCGCTCAAAATGTCGACACTGGGTTGCAGAAATTAGTCTTTCAAGGACGACAAATCCAAGGCTACGAGCACACCTACCTCATGCTTCATAAGCCAAACGGAGTCGTTACAGCTAGCAAGGATAAGAAACTTCCAACCGTCATGGACCTCCTTCCACCTGACAGCCAGTCTGACCAGCTCTATGCTGTCGGCAGATTAGACCGCGATACCACGGGACTGCTGCTTTTGACAGACAATGGACCTCTTGGCTTCCAACTCCTTCATCCCCAGTACCATGTCGATAAATCCTATCAAGTGGTAGTAAACGGACCGCTCACGTCAGACCATATCCAAAAGTTCAAGGATGGAATTGTCTTTTTAGATGGGACCACTTGTAAACCTGCTCAGCTTGAAATTCTGTCCGCAAGCCCAACAGAGAGCCGGGCCTCCATCACTATCTCTGAGGGCAAATTTCATCAAGTCAAGAAGATGTTTCTATCAGTTGGTGTCAAGGTGACTGCCCTAAAACGAATCCAATTCGGTGACTTTACATTAGACCCAGAACTAGCAGAAGGGCAATACCGTCCCTTGAATCCAGAGGAATCGGAAATCATTAAAAACTACTTAGAGAAAAGTGGATAAAAGAAAAAAGCTTTATGTTTAAAGCTTTTTTTGTTTTTACTTATCTAAAAACTAATGCGATGGCTGCAATCCAGTTAAGTACAGAAATTACAAGTCCTACGATATTGAGAATTTTTTCTGTTTTATAGTCTAGTCCAGATTCTTTTTGGTATGAAAAAGCCAAGACCAATCCTATGATCCCCAAAATCAGACCCACTATTGGCGATAGCAAACCAAGGACGATAGATAAGATACCTAAAATAAGTGAAGGTTTTTTCTTTTGTTGTGAATTCATATTACAAAATCTCCTTAAATTTAATATAAATGATGATACCATAAAATGCTAGCTTTATCTATCATTCGACAGTTTTTTACAGAATCTTAGCTAGTCTTGACCTTCCCAATCCAAGAATCCAATCCATAAGAAAGGATATAAATCTCAGAGAAACCTTGTTTCTTCAAATAAAGTGCTGCATTGGTCACTCGTTGTCCGCGTTGGTTTTCGTAGAGAAGGACAGGTTTATCCTTACGAAGGGCTGCAAGGCTTGACTTCAACTGATTTGAAGGAATATTGCGAGCTCCGAGGATATGTTTTCTGTGAAATTCTGCTGGTTCACGGACATCAATCAATTGCCCTTTTCGAATCAAGGCTTCAAATTCTGCATTATCCACAATCTTAGCCGCACGACGAATACGAAGGTAGTTATAACCCATCCATGCCGCCATCGCTAGTACGATTCCCCACAAAACCCAAATTGTCATAAGTTCTTATCTCCATTTTTCTCTATGTAGTCTAATTCTATCTTGTGCTCTCTACGAAGAACAGCTTCCGCCTCTAGATAGTCTAGCTTGTCCATCAGACCTGCATCATAGATCCGAGAGAGTTCGAGCTTCATCAGTTCAATATCATACAAGCGCTTCCCCATGTAAACAATAATGCCAAACTGTTTGAGAAATTGCTGCACATCATAGAATGTTTTCATAGCTTTCATTCTAACAGATTTTAGACTTTTTTTCAATACCAGTTTGGGGCTTTCCTCTCTTCCTTTCATCTTCTTTGCTCATTCTTCACCAAGTGTGGTACAATAAAAGCATGAGAATTCAACAATTACACTATATTATCAAAATCGTCGAAACTGGCTCTATGAATGAAGCAGCCAAGCAACTCTTTATCACCCAACCAAGTCTCTCTAATGCCGTTCGAGACTTGGAAAATGAAATGGGCATTGAAATCTTTATCCGCAATCCCAAGGGCATTACCTTGACTCGTGATGGGATGGAGTTTCTCTCCTATGCCCGTCAGGTCGTTGAGCAAACTCAGCTTCTGGAAGAACGCTATAAAAATCCTATCGCCCACCGCGAACTTTTCAGCGTTTCCTCTCAGCACTATGCCTTTGTAGTCAATGCCTTTGTCTCTCTGCTCAAGAAAAGTGATATGGAGAAATACGAGCTCTTCCTTCGTGAAACTCGGACTTGGGAGATTATCGATGACGTCAAGAACTTCCGTAGCGAGGTCGGTGTCCTCTTTTTAAACAGCTACAACCGCGATGTTTTAACGAAAATGCTAGATGACAATCACCTCTTAGCCCACCACCTCTTTACCGCTCAACCCCATATCTTTGTTAGCAAGACCAATCCTCTAGCTAAAAAAGACAAGGTCAAACTGGCTGATTTAGAAGATTTTCCTTATCTGAGTTATGATCAGGGGACGCACAACTCCTTCTACTTTTCAGAGGAGATTCTTTCACAAGAGCACCACAAGAAATCCATTGTTGTCAGTGACCGTGCCACCCTCTTTAACCTTTTGATTGGTTTGGATGGTTACACCATTGCAACAGGGATTTTGAACAGTAACCTCAACGGAGACAATATCGTTTCCATTCCACTGGACATTGACGACCCGATTGAACTAGTCTATATCCAGCATGAAAAAACCAGCCTGTCTAAGATGGGCGAACGCTTTATCGAGTATCTACTAGAAGAAGTTCAATTCGATAATTAATAGAAAAATGAAAAAGTGAAAAAGAAAAAGTTAGGAAATAAAAAGTGAAAAAGATACTACTGACCAGTGCTTTAATCCTTTCAATCGTAGGATTAGCACCCGCATCCGTCTTAGGAGAAGAAAACACTACTCAATCCACATCTGCTGTCAAGGAAGCAATTGCCAAAGAAGAAAAGAAAGAATCAAGTGTTGAGGAAAACTCTAAATCAGAAACTCTTCCGAAAGTAGATGTGCAAGAAGACAAGACAAAAAAAGAAGGGTGGTACCAAGAAAATCACCACTGGCGTTTTTACCAAGATGATAAGCCTGCTTTAAACTGGAAACAAATCCAAGGCAAATGGTACTACTTCGATCAAGATGGTAATCGTCTTCATTCTACTGTCTACAAAGGCTATGCCTTTGACCAAGATGGTGTCATGATAGAAAATAGCTGGACCAAACTGGACAATCAATGGTATTATGCTGATTCCTCTGGACGACTTGCTCAGAACACTTGGAAAAAAATTAACGGCTCTTGGTACTATTTTGACCAAATTGGAAGTATGCTCAGCAACACTGCCGTTGACGGCTATCTTCTCACAAAAAGCGGAGCTATGGCAGAAAAGGGTTGGACTAAATTAGACCAAATTTGGTACTATGTCGCTCCTTCTGGAAAGATCTCGCAGGATAAATGGGAGAAAGTCAACGGTTCTTGGTATTACTTTGACAAAGACGGTGGAATGCTGAGTGCGACAACCTTCAAGGGCTACCTCTTCAACCAGAGTGGAGCTATGGCAGAAAACAACTGGGTCAAAATCAAGGATACTTGGTTCTATGCGAACGGGTCAGGGAGATATATTCAAGACAACTGGCAAAAGATTCAAGGTTCCTGGTACTCATTTGACCAGAATGGTGGAATGCTAGCAGACAAATGGAAAGAAAGCTACTACCTTAAAACCAGTGGAGCCATGGCGGAGAATGAGTGGATCTTCGATAAAACCTACAAGAGCTGGTTCTATCTAAAAGCGGATGGCCGTTATGCAAATCAGGAGTGGATTGGAGCATACTACCTCAAGTCAGGTGGTTACATGGCAAAGAGCGAATGGATTTACGATAACTCTGACAAAGCACGCTACTACCTAGATGATAATGGACATTATGTTTCAGGAACTTACAAGATAGACGGTAAGGAACACCTGTTCCAAAAATACGGCCAATGGATTTCTGAAGTTTCAACTGAAGGTGGATTTACAAAAGGACTATACAGCAATACCATCTTCCTAGATCCTGGACACGGTGGTCGAGATTCAGGTGCCTTTTACTACAATGTAGCTGAAAAAGATCTCAACATGCAGATTTACCGTAAGCTTCGTACTAAGTTAGAAGAACTAGGCTACAAGGTCCTCACTTCTCGTGATAGTGATATTGACGTTGATTTTGTTACCGAACGTTCTCGTATGGTTAATAAGACCAACTCTGATATTTTTATCAGTATTCACTTCAACGCTACTGGTAATACCTACTCAAAAGCGAGCGGTATTCAAACCTACTCCTATAGCGATGAACCTGATTATCCAAGTAAGATTAATAAATACTGGCACAATCACCCTGATCGTATGAGTGAAAGCAAACGCCTCGCCGCTGCCATCCACTCCTCTCTTCTAGCAGAAACAGGAGCCAAGGATGCTGGCCTGTTGGAGAGCAGCTATGCCGTACTACGCGAAACCGCCAAACCAGCCGTTCTCCTAGAGCTTGGATATATGGATAATTTCTCCGAAAACCAACAAATCAGAGATAGCCACTACCAAGACAAACTGGTCGCAGGCATCGTAAAGGGGATCCAAAAATATTACGCTGGTCGATAAAAAAAGTCTCGAGAAATCTCGAGACTTTTTATTTATCTTCTTTTTTATCCTTATCAGGAAAGAGGTAGCCAATTCCTACACAAGCTAGCACACCAGCACCAATCACCAAACCACTTGAAATTGGCAAGAGATCAAAAATAGCATTTGCAATGATAAAGGCAATGATCAAGCACATCAGACTAGCCTTGTAATCTTTTTTCAAAAAGTTTTCTAGTGTGAAATAGAGGAACAATCCTACCGGAATGAGTGACCAGAGGTTGACATCCAAACTTGGCCATCCAACAGAACCGAAATACAATACTAGCGCTGCTGCTACTAAAAATACAAGTCCTAATAATTTTTTCATTTTTTTGTCTCCATTTTCTTTTTTAGGTTCTTGAGTTGTCTGATACTGACCCCTCACGCCCCTTACATGAACCATTATAGCAGAGGAATTTTTCAAGAACAAGCCCTTTTGCCTATCTGGTCAATATCTCTGTCTAAGTGGTTGAGTATTTGTAACAAAAGAAAAAGAAGCCCATTAGAGCTTCTTGATTTTGCCGATTGTAACAGTATTTTTGAACGAATACCATCTAGTTTTTCTTTTCCTTTGGCTCTAGAGAAGATTTGATTGATTCACGGTCTGCTTGTAGTTGAGCTAAGTTCTTTTCTGCTTCCTCAAGTTTACTGGTATCTGGTTTCACACGATAATAAACATTTTCTGGTTTCATTAACATAGACCCATAATCTTGTCCTGAAAGTAGTCTTTCCTCAGTATGATTGCTTTTATCCGTAATCTTTCCGTCATCAGCAGGTTGCATAACGACTCCACTTGGCACAGCTACTATTACAAATCCTCCAGCAACAGAATCTTTTACCCATGCACTGATAGACGCTGTCTCAGGGTTACGATTATCTTGTCCTTTTGATACCTTTAATCCAACTACAGATTCGTACTTTTGATCATTTGTAAACCAAGTCGCACGTACTTCTCCAGAATCATTAATAATGTATTCATTACCAGATTGACTACGCCAAGTACCTTCTAAACTAGACAAGTCATTGTTCTTAATTGCTTCAATATCTAATTTTGGAACAGCAGTTTCTTTCTTGAACTTGCTAACAAATGCTTCTGCTTCCGTAATTTTGGTATCTAAAGCAGTCAGTTGATCCTTGAGTTTCTGAATTTCCTCTTGTTTATCCTTATCAGTCTCATCTGTCTTTCCTTGGCTTGTAGACGATTGACTTGTTGACTCTGTAGTTGAAACAGCAGACGATGCTTGATTTGACTCTTTCTTTACAATCAGAAAATATGAGAAAATACTTACCAAGATAAGAGTGACTAAAACAGCGAGTGCTATGCCAATATAGATTTTTATTTTTTTATTTGGAGTCAACTTTGATTCTGACCGCTTACGTCCGTTAATCTCTTCAAATTGTCTTTCCCGTTCTTTCTTATTCATAATTTTCTCCTTTTTGATTTATATTCAGCCAAGTTTGCGAGACTTCATTCGTTACTATCCATGAACTTTTATGACTTTTTAAAAAAATCAAAGCAAAAATTTCTAGAATAATTAACAGCCTATAGTCCTCTAAAACGGAACGAAAACAAGTGCTTATTAAAATATATTATACCACAAAATATAAATTTTAGTTTTAATTTATAAGTAGGAGTTTCTGACGTTAAATAGAACCTATCTCAAACGTTCCACCTTTCCTATATTTACAAAAAAAGAAGCCCGTTTGGACTTCTTGATTCTGCCGATTGCAGGGCTTGAACCTGTGACCTACGCGTTACGAGTGCGTTGCTCTACCAACTGAGCTAAATCGGCGATTACCCTTTTAGTATAGCACTCTGAGAATAGATGTCAAGAAATTTTTATCTCCATTAGAAAAAGCCTGTCCTGAGACAAGGCTTTTACATATATCTCTATTAAATCTCCCATTTTCATAGAAATCTAAATAATATATTTATAAATCAATACTTTCACAAAACTATGTCATCACCTCACTATCTAATCTCAGTACATAAACCATTTTTTCTATAGCTTTTGTCTTAATCTTTATTTTTTCTCTTCAATCCAAGAAAAGCTCCTACTATAAACATGATTCCGGCAGCTAATAGTGTCTGGGCTCCGCTTGCTGTTCCGGTTTTTGGCAACTCATTAGGATTGTTACTAGTTGATTTACTATTGATGTTGGTATTTTTATTAGTTAAGTTTCCTTGTTCATTTAGATAAATGTTCTTGTTAATTTCAAAGTTTTTATCATTTTCATCAGAAACAATACTGTTGACATCATTAGTTGAATTAGATTGTGTTTTTTCTTTCTTTTTCGATACATCAAAAGTAGGTTTATTTTCCTCCTCCTTTTTCTCCTCTATTTTCTTGAATACAGGTTTTATAAAGGTATCTTTTGATAGATTAAGAACATAGCCAGCGTCTTTTTTCCCTTCGAAACCAGAAATTTCCCAACCATCAAATTGGTATCCTTTTTCTAATTCACCCATATAGACAGGTAACATAAAATCTTCTTCCGACACTATCGTTGAACTCATTTCTTTTCCATTTTGAATTGTCACAGTCACCGTATGAGGTTTTAATTCGCTTACCTCTCCCGTATCTTTGTTTAAAATGAATTCTTTTACGGTTGTATTTCTTGCGAAATCTTTTACAACAATCTTAATGTTTAGTGTCTTATCTGTTAGTTGTTTAATATCATCAAATGATTTGTATTCTTTTCCATTAACATAAATATGTTGTTCTTGAATCTCACCATCGAATCCATTATTTCTTTTATCATTGATGTTAAAGACTACAGATTTTCCATTAGCATATTCGATACTAGTATTTCCTTTTGGATCAATCTTTACTTCTGGTTTGACATTATCATATAAAAATTGATAATGTACTCCAACCGCTTTCGCATTCAAATCGCTATAGCCAGTTTGAAGATAAACATTTCCATCCATATCTGTTACCTTATCTGGGAATCCGTTTGCTTTATAGTCTTTCATCCCCCAGTCCATGATGTCACCGTCTTTAACATTAAGCTTAATGTTAAAATCTCTAGTGTTATCAATGTGTAAATCTCCGTAGATTAAATAATTATCTACAACCGATTCATTAACTCTCAACTCCCAGTTAAAACCACCCTTATCAGAAATCTTACCTCTTAAATAAAATTCTGGATTTCGTACATAAATTTTATTAGTTTTAGATGGATTAAAGTAGTTCTTGTCCATTGAAAGATTTACTGGTTTTGCATCAATAAATAACGTAGAGCCATCTTCTTTTATAGCTTCTACATTGGACTTATCCTCTCCTGTGTACTCTTTACCATCCTTACCAAATAATACAAGTTTAGAAGGATCTGTCACAAGATTTCCATCGTTATCGATTGCCTCCCCTTTATCATTCATTTTAAATGTAAACACTTGATACCTTACAATGTTAAAGCCGTCCAAAGCCGACATTAATACTGATTGAGTACTTCTTCCATCTTCAACATTTCTACTATCAGCATAAATTGTTGTTTCTGATAAAACTCTTAGATTAGGATTGGCCTTTTGGATTTTTGCTATATCTTCCTTGTTATAGACTCCATTCCCTTCTAACATATCCGTTTTTCCAGGATTATAGGTAGTCACTTTTAGTGCATAGCCTTTTCTCAGAATGATGTTATCCTTTAATAGATATTGTTGTTTTTCTGAATCAGAATAGATTTTACCAGATTCCATGTCCGTTAAATTATTTGGTTTATTTTTTGAAAGATCTCCTTCTCCTAATTCTATTACATTCCCATAACTTGATGCATACGAATATTCTGCTTTAGTTTCCTTATTTTTTTCAGGCATTCTAATTTTAGTTTCAGCTTTTATCTGACCATCATCTTTGACAAAAAACCTCATATCTCCTGCAAAAGCTAATCCATCCACAATATCATTAATATTAGCGTATAAATCAAATGTCATCGTTTTTGAATGGGAATCATACTTGGTCGTTTTGATTTCTATCGATTTATAGTTATTTCCATAGTATACCTTGGCATTTTTAGAAACATTACTGATCTTTCCAAGAATTTCAAAGTGTCCATCTTTAGATGGGTTTAGAATGCCATAAATTTTTGATTTGATTTCATCAAGTTTTTCAGTTTCATATTCTAAGGCACTACCATCGTCATAAGCAATGATATTTCCCTTATCATCGTATTTATAATCGTATTCCTCTATTCTCTTACCAGTTTCACTTGTAAAGTCATCAACTTCTCTAAATTTCTTTTTAATGAGTTTCTTTAAATCTTTGCTTTCAAAGTCTCTAATTGTTGAAATTGTTTTATGAATAGTCAAGCTAGATTTTTCTTCGGTAGCCTCTTCATTTTCTTGATGATGTTCTACTTCAGTTGTATCTTTTTTAAGACTATCCTCTTTTCTATTTTCTAAATTTTTAAATTTAGATTCGGAAATCTCGCCAAGCTTTTGGTATTTAGATGAATCTTGATCAGGATCTACTAGATAATAGGAAATCATCCCATTTTTATCAGCATGATCAGCAAATTTAATTCTATGAATCTTTGTGAAATTGCTAGAACCGTCTAATGCAATCACTTCAATGATTTTTCCTCTTAAATCTCCTGCACCTTTAATTTCATAAATGGTATTTCCGTCTTTGTCAAGTTTTCTATTTCGTCCTTGACCCTCACCTGCATAAGTGACTTCAAGATTTTTCTCAACCTCTCCATCTTCATTAACAAGAGCGGCCCCAGCATACCAAACTTCGTTGGCAATCTCGTCAAATTTTTCAGGATGTTCTTTTTGATCTCTCGCAAATAGCGTTTCATTCTTATATTGCTCTTTGACCTTGTGATAAGTATCCTTTGTAATTAACTTAATTTTTCCAGGGTTTGAAAAATCAATTGAAACAATCTTTGGAGGGGTGTTATCAATTTTTACAGGAATATAGGAAACCTGCCATGGGTAATCCTTGGTTAATCTATATTTAAATTTATAGAAATATTGGCCTTCCGCAATCGGTTCAAATTGTCCTCGTATCTTAGTAGCAGGATCTTTTTTGTCATTACTTTCTGGGGCATTTTCTTCTCTACCTCTAGGGTTATAAATGAGTCCATCCCATTTCAAGTCACCCCAAACTTTTAGCTTAGAAGATTTAATGCCCTTTGCATCATTTCTTTTAGAGTTTAAAATTCCTTTAATAAAGTGTTCTCTCGAAATGACTTTTAAGTCTTTTTGATTTTCTCCTTCTTTATTTGTATTTACTATTGAAATCACCCCTTCTTCTGCACTTCTTAATACAAGTGGAGAAGGCGTTAATCCTCTCTCAAGTTGAGCATCTTGAGGATTTCCATTTGAATCTAAAGGATAGATTTTAGCAATATTAGAGCCACTTGATGAAGGTGCGTTGATTCCTTCGTTATTGAAAGCAAATAATTCTGGATTTTGATCTAGGGATGTTGTATTTTTATCTTTTCTATTTTGGATAACTCCTGCTGGATTAAATTTATCTATACCATGTTCTCCACCAATCCCCTTATTTAAGGTACCTGGAATTTTTGGTTTACCATCATCATCATAACCTTCCATTGCTTTTGATTTTGATCCTTCTTCCCAGGCCCATTTATCAAGGATTGGTTCGTGGTTCCAATTCCCAGCAAATCCCATTAGAGGCATCGACAAAGAAGGTTGGAAGTTTCTTTTCTTACCGTTGGAGTTTAGAGCTTCCATTTCTTCCACTGACTCAAAATGAATAAATGATTCTACAAATTTATTTTTGTTTTTAGCTTCTCCAACATTTATAACCGCATTTAAATCAAAGCTGGAATTTGGACCTATAGTGAAAGTATCATGCTCAAATGTGATATTTGCTCCTTTGACTTTTTCTGGGTGAATTTCTGGAACAATTTGCTTCCCGTCCGGAGATTTTTCATCTTTATATGTTTCATCGAGTTTTAGCCTATCAGTTAGAGCATCTGTAGTTACAGTTGATGCAGAAACTTTAAAGGTTAAAGGTCTGTTTGAGGTATTGTGAAGCTTAATTGTAAAGTATTTTTTATCACCTTTTATTTCTTTAAGAGAAATGGAACCATATGAATTTACCAAACCTTTAGAATCTGTATTTTTGAAAGTTGCTACAACTTCATTTCTCAAAGCGTTGGCAACATTAATTAGCCCCGCTCCCTGCTGTCTAGGTGATGCAAAGTATTGACTCTTTTCTTTCCAAGAGGTTGCATCCATCATAGGTCTTGCAGTATTTTGTAGAGCTATTTTTGTAAGACTTGTAAGGTCTATTTTGTCATCTCCCTTAAGATTTTTCAAGACAGGTCTTTCAAGCAATTCCTTTAATTTTGGTCGAATCAAAACAGTAGAAGCTGCTACGATTGGAGTTGCCATACTAGTTCCTGACATATAACCATAAGTGGATTTACCATTGATAACATTTAGAGTGGATTTAATATTTTTACCAGGTGCTGAAACATCCGGTTTTAAAAGCAAGTCTGTTCTTGGCCCCCAAGATGTAGACCCTGCTGGGACTATAATATCTTCTTTATAAAGTTCTTTGTCTGTGTCAGCTGCAAATTTAAAGTCAATTTCTTTTTCATCACCTACGTTCGGTTTATTAGAATTATAGCTTTCCATATCAATTGGATAGTATTGTTCTAAGTTATCTTTAAAATCTTCCTTATTATTTCTTTTGACTTCAGTTTTTTTATCAGGGTTAATCATGTTCCATAATTTTACACCATCATCTCCTGAAATTGAAAATACTTGACTAGTAGTCCCTTCATCCGCTTCATATCCCATAGCTGGAAGGTCTGTCCAATTATCTCTATTGTAGTAATTTACAGTATTTACAACCATAATGGCACGTGCGCCTTTATCCGTTGCTCTTTTAAAAGCATCTTTTAAATCCTTGGTATAAATTCTATCCATTACTGCAATTTTGCCCTTAAGATCCAAGCCTATCAAATCTTTGTCTTGACCTTTGCCTATATATACAAATTTTAATTTATTTGGAGTTTTTGACCCATCCTCATTTGTTAGGATTTTATTTTTATCGAAAAAAGCTCCTATATTTCTGTATTTAAAACTTTGTCCTCCAATGTTAACCTTATCAAACTCAATGGTTTGATTTTTAGCAGAAGCGACCGCTATCGCATCTTCATGTGCGGCAGTTCGTGTTACATTTCCAGTATCTGTCATTTTCAGATTATTATTTGCTACTAAATCCCAAGAAGAACTTGAAGCAGAAGTCGCAAAGTTACCTGTAGCAACAACCATTGGGATTCCTGCTTTTCTTAATGCTCTAATAGCCTCCCAATATTTCTCGCCTACAAGACCTGTTCCCGTAAAGCCAGATGATACCGAAACAACATCGACATTGTGTTTGATTGAATCTTCAATAGCATGAAACATTGTTTCATCACCCGCGAAGCCAGATCCTGCATCGGAATACATTTTATAAGAGAAAATTTGTGCATTAGGCGCAATTCCATCTATGCCATTAAAGTTCTTGATGTCTTTTTCAGTATCATTTCCAGCAAGAATCCCTGCAATATGCATCCCATGTGGGTCAAAATAATCCCTACCATCATCATATTTTTCTACAGTGATTTTACCACCATTATAATAATTGAACGCATGAGGGATTTTATCACTCAACCAATAATTTTTATCAGTGCCTTTTAAGTCTTCTTTTTTAAATTTCATTGAGTCTTTGGCATCATCATCGATCCTCATAGCCTTATGCCTATAATCTGTTCCAGTATCGATATTTGAAATGACCATACCTCTACCATCAAAATTTTTCCCAAATGGAACATTAATAGACTTTAGGTAATCAATAGCTTCCTCAACTCCAATTTCCTTTCTGGCATGATTCATCATTGGTTGGACTTTTTGTGATCGTTCAACCGACGAAACACCTTCTATTTGTTTAATTTTGTCCAAATTATCTGGAGTTGTTTCAATGGCAGCGCCATTAAAAATCGTATTATAGGTATATAAAACTTTTGTATCCTTAAGATTGGATAGTTCCTTAATTACTTTTTCTCCAGATTGTTTATCTTTAAATTCAGCAATATAGACAACTTTATCTTCTTTTTTGGGACTTTCCGTGTCCTTACTTGCAGACGAGTCTGCATTATATCCTTTGGATTGATTGGAGTCTTCTTTGATACTTGCTCCTTCGTTACTAGTTTTTTTGTCTATCACAGACTTTTTACTAACAACCTCTTTTTCCTCAATAACTGTTGTCTTCTTCTCCTCAGTATCCTTTGAAGTTTCTATAACATTATGAAGTTCTTCAGATTGTTCATTGTTTTCTGTTTCTTTATCTGCTACTACTTTTTCTTTATCAGAAATTCTTAAAGCATCTTCAGAACTAGGTGCATCTGCTACTACTTTTTCTTTATCAGAAATTCTTAAAGCATCTTCAGAACTAGGTGCATCTGCTAAAATTACCTCATTCGGGGCATATGCTGCTAAAATAACTGCAGCAGTAGTTAATGACAATACCGTACTTTTTTTCATTATAATTCCTTCATTTTTTATTTTAAACCCAATAGATAGAAAACTTTAACTTTGCTAGCCTTTGTTATAAAAAGTTTTATGACGTATTATCTAGTGGGATAGAGTAGTACATTTATATATAATTGTTAGCTCTCTGAAAAATAGTATATCAATTAAAAAAATTTAAGTCAAGAAAAATTAACCCAGGTTAATTTTTTTTTTAATCCATGTTAACAAATAGGTTAGTCAATAAATATTATAGTTAACTGGGTACAATATAAACTCATTCCTCCCATCAAAAATATTATCAATCAACTGGAATAATTACCAAAATCGCAAAAAGGGGTATGGATAGAATTCGTGCCTTAATAAACATGCAAAAACAACCGCAATAATTTTCAACGGTTGTTTTTAACATATTTAATTTTTAACTCTCATCCTATTTTATATCTTAAGAACCCGCACTTTCGTAAGCGTCCAAGCCCCTGTCCCAGAGTTTTAAAGAAATAACAAAGAAAACAAGGGAAATCAGAATCAACCCACCAATGTTAAAGAGCCCGTCTTTATCCTGCAAGAAATAGCTGGCAGGATAGTAGGCCGTAAAGGCGAAAGGTACGATAAAGCTAATTAACCAACGAAGAAGGGAATTGTAAATGGAAATTGGGTACTTGGCAAAGTCATTAAACATATAAAAAATGTAAATCATGGCACCTGACTGCTTGGTCCAAAAAGCGATACTGGCAGTCGCGATTTTCAAGGAAGTATAGATCAAGGTCGCAAAAGGAATACAGACTAGAAAAATCAGGAATTTTGGAAGAGTCCAAGCAATACTAGATACCGTTGTCGCTAACAAAATACCACCGACCAATAGTTCGCCCAAGGCATCAATCTGAAAGGTCTCAACCAAGATGTGAAAAAGAGGATTGATAGGACGCGTCAGGTACTTGTCAAACTCTCCTTTTCGCACCAAACGTTGCCCCAGAGCCCAGAGATTGTCAAAAAAGAGATGATCTAGTCCCTTGGGAATTAAGGAAAATCCATAGATAAAGGCGATTTCTTGAAAAGTCCAGCCTTCTAGCGAGGGGATGTGTTGAAAGAGCACATTGAGAAACAAGAGGTTCAGGCCTTGGGTCAGAAAGACTCCCAAGACACCAACCACAAAATCAACCTTGTATTCCATGATTTGCTTGATGTATTGTCTGATAAAAATCAGATGCATGCGTTGATATTTTTTCATACTAACCTCCCTGAATGGTGATGAATGTCTGGACTCGTTTCCAAATCAACTGAGACAAGCCTACCATCACTATGAGCCAGAAGAACTGTAGCAAGAGTGCCTGAAGAATCTGACTGGCATCGTATTTTCCAACAATAATCATAACTGGAGTATAAATCAAGGATGAAAAAGGCAAGAAGGACAGAATATCTGAAACGATCTTTGGAAAAAAAGCCAAGGGAATCATACTTCCAGACATAAATGCCACTATAGAAGTCTTGAGGAGATTGGAACCCCAAAGATTTTTAAATACAAAGGCTGAAAATCCAAAGCAGATATTGAAGAAAAAGTTGATCAGGTAGGCTAGGGTTAAGCTAAAGAGATAAAGGATGGTTAATCCCAGTACTTCTACAACCCCTTGCCCAGATAAGATTTTCATCAAGACAATCACACTTAAAAATGGCAGTCCAACAGAGATAAAAATCAACCACTTGGAGCCAAGCTCGGTGAAGAGATATGAGGCCGCAAAATGCACTGGTCTCAGCAAGCGCATGATAATGGATCCGTCCTTGACCTCCTCCCCAATCATAAAAGAGCTATCCGACTTGGTCAAAAGATTGGTCACAAAACTCATGGTGATGTAGAGGGTGATATCTGCCATACTGAATCCCTGAATCAAAGACTCTTGCGACGAATCGAAGACTGCCTTCCAAAGATAGAAAGCCACAAAAGCCCCCATAACATCCCCAATCCGATAAAGAATAAAGTTGACTCGATAGGTAATCAACTCCTGAACGCCTGCATTGATAAAGGGTTTATAACGTCTCCACAATTTGACCATCTTAGAGCTCCTTTCGGTAGAAGCGACGGATAATATCCTCGATATCCGTATCCAACATCTTCAAATCGCGAATTTCAAAATCAGACAGGGTTTGCTTGATAATATCAGCCGACTGGTAGCAGGAACTATCGAATTCAATATTGAGGCTGTTTCCTTGTCTATCAATAGTCATATCAGACATGCCTTCATAGTGAGAAACTAGATGACTTTGACCTGGCACCAGTTCAAAAGAAAGAGTCTTCATCTTGCCAAAGGTTTCCTTGAGCTGGCTCACCGTTCCATCAAAAATCTCTTGCCCCTTATCAATCATAAAAATCCGATCACAAAGTTGCTCAATGTCGCTCAAGTCGTGAGTGGTCAAGAGAATAGTGGTCTCTTCCTCCTGATTGATCTGGGTAATGGCGCGACGAATATTATCCTTGACCGAAACGTCCAAACCAATGGTCGGCTCATCTAAAAAGAGAACCTTGGGATTGTGGAGCAAGGAAGCCGCAATATCCGCCCGCATTCGTTGACCCAGTGAAAGAGTGCGTACGGGATCCTTGATAAATTCCTTCAAATCCAAGACTTCATTCAAAAAGTCCATACGCTTATGAAAGAGCGCGTCTGGCACATCGTAAATTTCTTTTAAGACCGTATAGGTCTCTTGCAGGGCCAGATCCCACCATAGCTGGGTGCGTTGTCCAAAGACAACCCCAATATCCTTGACATAGTCTTGACGATTGTCCTGAGGAATCTTGCCATTGATCCGACAATAGCCCGATGTCGGCTTTAAAATTCCTGTCAGCATTTTGATGGTTGTTGACTTCCCAGCTCCATTGGCCCCGATAAAGCCCAAAATTTGGCCTTTTGGAACTTCAAAGGTCAAATCCTTGACCGCTTCAAAGGTCTGCTTTTCAGGATGAATAAAGGAGCGCAAAGCCCCCTTTAACCCCGGCTCCTTTACTGTCTTCACAAAATTTTTCTGAAGATGTTCCACTTCTATCATTGCCATATCTATCTCCCTACCGTAAGGAATAGCAACATTGTATTTTTGACTACAAATATTCTAAATCCTTACTTTCTAAACTTTCTAATTGTTATTCTTACAGAAGGCTTTATACCAACCTATTATAGTCCAATAAAAAACGGAATGCAAGCGTTTGCCTACAGATTATGAAATTAGAGATTTCACTCTTAAAATAATACTTTTGAATCAAAAATTCTGGTTTAATAGTTTCCTTAAAACACCAAAAAACCTGCCCAGTGGGCAGGTTGTATTCAAAGTGATTTATCTCAAATATTCAATTTAATCAACACATTCTCCATTTTCATTAACTCTATACCCATCTATGGTAGTATTAACTGCTAGTTCTCCTGAAGAATATGAATAATACCATGTTTCGCCAATTTGGAACCAACCAGTTACCATTGATCCGTCTTCTTTTAAATAATACCATTTCCCTGAATCTTGAATCCAACCTGTCGCCATAGCTCCATTATCTTTCAAGTAATACCAGACATCATTATACTTAAACCAACCTGTTACAAGGACTCCATCATCACTTAGATAGTACCAATGTTCATTATCTTGAATCCACCCCCTTGCTAAAGAGCCGCTATTATTTAGATAGTACCAAGCACCATCATTTTGTGTCCATCCTGATTCCGATGAATATTGAACATCATTTATTACTTGAACTGCCTCAATAATTTCCTTCAATTCAACTCGTTTTCTATCTTTTATGACAGATTTAACTTTTTCCTCAACAAACTCTTTCGCATAAGTCCGACTATTTTCTTTCCTCTGGAACATGTCCTTCAGTAAACTTTCTAATTGTTCATTAAAGACATCTTCTTGAATTTTATTAAACTCTTTCTGAGATAGCGAAATAACCATCACAGTATCAATAAACTCTTCTTTTAATTGGGCAAACATTTCCACACGATCATCTTCTATGAATTGATCCGCAATTGCTTTTGCTCCTATTCCTCCTGCAATTCCTCCTATAATCGCACCCGCTAATGCTCCTATTGGTCCAGCAATTGCACCACCAACCGCACCTGCACCAGCTCCTGCCATCATACCGCCCCCAGCAACTGCTGCATTTTTTAATAGCTGCTGTGAAGAAATTCTTCCAACAAGCGCTTCAAAAATATCTGGACCCATAATAACAGCGAATGATATCACTGGTGCAGCTCGTCTTGCAACCACTTCAGCTGTAATTTTTTTTCCAAAAAAATCATTAATTTGTTTTGTAAATATTTTTGCGAATTGCTGTGACGCAACATAGATACTAGTTCCCATAGCTAGGGTTCGTAATCCTGCTTTACCAGCCATTAGAGCCGCATCTTTGGTTTCTGCACCCGACCATTTAGCATGAGAAAAAACAATAACAAAGCTTATACCCACACCTGGCAGTGAATTAATAGCTCCATCAATTGCATCAAATTTAATTGATGTTAAATTTCCTCCTTGAGCTATCAATCTTGACTCTCTATAGGTAATATGTCCCTTTCTGATATAATTTTTCGCTTCTTCTGGGTTGTTAACTCCCTCAACTTTTCCTTGTCTAATTTTTTCTCCAAATAACTCTACTGCTTTATCATATTGGTCTTTAGGAACTTCTAATTGCATTCCTTTGTATTTATACATTCCACTTTCAGAATCGAAAGCTGAGTTAATTGTTCCAGTTGCTCTTGCATAATATTTAGTCTGAATCTTTTGATTTCCGACTTGCCGGTCTGCACCGTTTTTTGCATTGTTTTGACCAATTTGTTTGACATCTTGAAAAGGATATTTAATCCTATCAATTACATTATTAGCATATTCTGCAGCATGACCATGCCCAGATGGAGCGCTAACCATTGCATTTATTTGAGCTTTATGCAATCTATCACCAACACTTAATAAAATCCAAGAAACAGCTCCTATCTCAGTTCCTCTTCTAAAGGTAGTTGAATTAACATTCTTTTTACCAATTTTTAATAACTGTGAGTTTAAATTTTCAACTTGTACATCATTTGTATAACCGGAAGCAATCAATTCATTCAATTCCCTAACAACATAGTTCAAACTATTCGAGACATTCAAACGTTTAATAATCCCATATGGATAGTAAAATACTAACTGATCATTATCATCTACCTCTACTTTCCATAAATTGGAAAATGGAAAAAATTGTACATTACACCTTTCTTGATCTTTGATTTGCATTTTTTCGAAAATTCCATACTGGGTCAAGAGTAAACCATATTCTTTGAAATCTTCTTCCTTTAAACTTCTAACCGGAGAATAACCAAAATATTCAAATTCAGTATTAGAGAATTCATTATAAAATTCTTTTTCTGACTCAATAAACCACTTAGCCCGTCCATAAGGTACTGACTCACCATAATAATCAAATCCATTCTGTGCAATAGACCTAAATACTCGTCTAACACTATCCTCACTGTGAGTATGAACCTCTTTAATTTTTCTTTTCCAAAAAAAATACTGAAAAAAACTGATTATATTTTCTTTCATACTTGATAATAACCTCTCCACTATTACTAACCATTTTTTAAAATCATTGGCTCCCTTAACTTCTAGTATAGAGTTAAATTAATGATATTGAATAATACTTCAGAAATTGTCTATAAACTCCCTGACGCTTACAAATTAGTTAATTCAATTATAGCAAAAGGATAATATAAAATCTATACCAAATATAATAACTTTAGTTCGTGTAAAGAATGGAAATATAGAGTAAGTTTCTATCAAATTAAGATTTTTTAATGTTATCCACACCAAAAAACCCACCCAATGGGCAGGTTTCATCTGTATTGTTCAGCTAGATTAAGCTTTACCTTCTGAACCGAATACGTCGATACGTTCTTCAACTGATGCTTGGATAGCTTTTACACCGTCAGCCAAGAATTTACGTGGGTCGAAGAGTTTCTTCTTGTCGTATTCAGCTTCGTTCGCTTCGTAGTCACGAGCAAATTTACGAGTTGCGTTAGCGAATGCGATTTGGCATTCAGTGTTAACGTTAACTTTTGCAACACCAAGTTTGATAGCTGCTTGGATTTGGTCATCAGGAATACCTGAACCACCGTGCAATACGATTGGGAAGCCTGGAAGAGCTTCTGTCAATTTCTTCAAGTGGTCAAGGTCAAGACCTTCCCAGTTTGCTGGGTAAGGACCGTGTATGTTACCGATACCAGCTGCCAAGAAGTCGATACCAGTTGCAACCATTGCTTTAGCGTCTTCGATTGGAGCCAATTCACCTTTACCGATGATACCGTCTTCTTCACCACCGATAGTACCAACTTCAGCTTCTACTGAGATACCTTTAGCGTGTGCTTTTTCAACAACGTCTTTAGCCAATTTAAGGTTTTCTTCAACTGGAAGGTGTGAACCGTCAAACATGATTGAAGTGTAACCAACTTCGATACACTCAAGTGCATCTTCGTAGTGACCGTGGTCAAGGTGGATAGCTACTGGTACAGTGATACCCATTGACTCAACAAGGTTAGCGATCAAGTTGCGAGCAACTTTGTAACCACCCATGTATTTAGCAGCACCCATTGAAGTTTGGATCAAAACTGGAGCTTTTTTAGCTTCTGCTGCACGCAAGATAGCTTGAGTCCACTCAAGGTTGTTTGTGTTAAATCCACCAACTGCATAACCGTTGTCACGAGCTGCTTGGACAAATTTTTCTGCTGAAACGATTGCCATTTGTCAGGCCTCCTATATATTTTTTGGGACATCCCATTTACATTGTTCATTTTATCACTTTTTGATAAAAAAAGCTAGTTTTTCCCATACTTTAGATTGAATTTCTTCCAACTCAATCAATGTAAACCCTTTCTTTCTTTTAGTCTTGAGTGACTTTGGGATAACGTATGAAGAAGGTCAATCGATCACCCTGCATCTCAAAATGATAAGGTAATTTCTCGTGTTCTAATAAACTTTTGACCACAAAGATCCCCATCCCCGAACCCTTGGCCTTGCGACTAGCATTGTCAGAAAAAGACTGGGCCAGTTTTTCCTGTTCTTCAGGACTACAGCTATTCTCGATAAAGATTTCTCCTTCTCTCTCGCCGATATGAACCAAGCCACCTGGAGTGGAGTGCTTGATAGCATTGCTGATGAGATTCGATAATATCAGTTTCATGACAGATGGGTTTATGTAAGCTTGCTGACGGGTTAGGCTAATGTCCACCTGAAGTTCTCTCTCCTTGGCGAGCAAAGCATAATCATTAACCAGACTTTGCGTCATCTGAAGAAGGTCGACCTCTTCTTTCTCGTCTCGCAATTCCTGAACAGAAGAAAGAGACAGTATCTGGAGAACGTGGTGGCTGAGGTCATCCACAATCCCCAAGGCAACTCCAAGATAGTGGTCTCTATCCTTATAACGGCCGACATTTTCTTTCATATTTTCGATTAGGATTTTCAAGCTAGCTAGTGGAGTTTTCAATTCATGAGAAGCCCCTCGTAGGAACTCAACCTTCATCTTCTCTAGCTGGAGAATAGCTTCATTTTTGTCATGCAAGTCCGCAATGACAGTCAAGAGATGCTGGTAAAGGCTATTGATTTGATCCTTGAGATCACCTATCTCATCCTTAGAATCCACACGCAATCGCACTTGGGCATCTAAATCCATCATCCGTCGGGTCACCCGCTTGATTTCCAAAATCGGGGCAACAATAGTCCGAGCATAGATGTAGGCCACCAAGAGGGAAATCAGAAAGGATGCCAGCAAGGTATAGGGAAGAAACTGGAGACTGATCTGCTCTGCTTCTTTTTGCAAATCCATCGAAGCTAGAAACTGGAGAGTCATAGTCCCACCATCTTGCGTTTTCACCTCACGCTCCTCGATAAAGAGGGAAGTAGTTTGACGGTCCGTATCCAGAGGAAGATTGTCCTTGACTTCTAACTTGTCCTCGGTCATCTCTCCCTTGACAGCTCCTTTGATATCACTGGTCTGGGAATACAAGTCTAAGACTTGCTCAATATTCTGCCTATCCTTTCCTTCTAGGGACTGGGCAATGGCTGTCGCTTTCTGACCAATGGTTTCTTGACGATGGCTCAGATAAGTCGAGGGAAAGAGAAAATAAATGGCTAAATGAAGACAAATAACCAGAACACTAAAAATAGAGAAGGTATAGATAAAAATCTTTGTAAATAAACCTGTTCGTTTCATTTTCTCTCCAATTTATAACCAACATTGCGCACCGTGAGGATACAATCCAGGTCTAGCTTTTTCCGCAGTTCCTTGATATAGACATCGATGACACGGTCAAAGGGAACCTCATCTGTCGCTTTCCAGACCGCATCAATTATCTGAGAACGAGTCAAGGCCCGTCCTTCATTTTTCACCAGATAGTCCAGAATTTCCAACTCTTTGGCATTGATGGCCACTTCTTGACCTGCGAGGCTTGCACTGTAACTCTCAAAGTCCACCTTGGTATTCTTATAGGAGAAGACTCGTCCCGTATCGTAGTAGCGCTTGAAAATCGCGTCCACCCTTACTTTTAAAAGAGAGAGAGAAAAGGGCTTTTCCAGATAACCGTCTGCTAGAGAAGCAAAAGCACTCATCTTGTATTCCTCATCCTGAAAGGCTGTCAGCATCAAGACAGGAACCTGACTGGTCTTACGAATCTCCGCTAGGACTTCTAGGCCATTAAGCTTGGGCATCTGGATATCCAGTAGTACTAGAGCAACTTCATAGCTGGAAAATTTTTCCAGAGCTTCTTGTCCATCTGCTGCCTCAATGGTTTCATAACCACAATCCGTCAAATAGTCACTGATTCCCTCACGGATCATCTCTTCATCTTCTACAATTAAAATTTTCATAGAAAAAACGTTTCACATTCCTTTAAATTTCTTGTAAATCTTCTCTGTTTCATCCTGATAGGAAGAGTCCTTATCAAGATGAAATAGATAAAAATGCTACCTATATTATACCCCATTTAGGGGAGAATAGGTAGCAAGTTTTTTATTCGCTATCGAGCAAGAGCTCTTTTGGTTGTTTTCTAAGGAGATTGCTTGAAGCAAGCGCCATAACAAGAACCACTAGAACCAAGGCAAGGACAAAGACGATGATGAAGTCTGATGTCTGAATAGAAATATCTAAGCTCGACAAGGTCTTGCTAAAGCCGTCTACTTCTGCACCACCACCAAGGTTAGAGGCTTGAGCAGCCTTGCTGGCTTGCTTGGCAACACCTGAAGTGACATTGGCAAGAACAGTATTTCCGATGGCACGAGCTGTGTAGTTGGCTAGGAAGTAAGCAGAAACAAGAGCAGGGATGGCAATCAAAATAGATTCGGTGATGAATTGCCCCAAGATACTTGCCTGCTTGAGACCGATAGAGAGGAGAATTCCCACTTCCTTGCGACGGGCATTGATCCAAAGACTGAGCAAGAGTGCAAGGAGAAGAACTGAGAAGCTCAAGCTACCCCAGAAGAGGAGGTTGGCCATCTTGTACATACCAGAGATGGATTGCTCTAGAGCTGGGTAGTTAGAGGAGCTCTTCACAAGTGTGTAGCTCTTCCAGTTGATACCGCTGATACCATTCAACTCTTTCATGACGTCATCCAAGTTCTTGTCTGCTGTTACAAAGAAGGTTGCGTCCCCATAAATAGCTGTGTCTTCTGTATATCCATAAAGTTTTGCAGCAGTGTGAATGTCTGTGATAGCTGTGTTTTCATAGAGTTCTTGTGAGTAGGTTACTGCTGACTTATTGTGACCATCAAAGAGTCCCTTGATTGTCACTTCAACTGTTTCCTTGGCACCTTTTTCATTGTCGGCATCATAGATATTGGAGTCTAATTTGACCTTATCTCCGACTTTCCAGCCGTGTTTAGCTGCCAAGTCCTTATGCATGAGAATCTTGTCCTTGTCGTCGTTGGTTAGGTGCTCACCTTCAACCAGCTTATATGAGCCAGAGACAAACTTGTCTTCTTTAGAGGAGTCATTGACACCTGTAATCATCAAACTGCTTCCAAACCGTTTTGCTCGGTCAGCAGTGAGATTTTTCTTGGTTTCTGGCGTTTCGATGAGGTCGTATCCAGTCAAATCTCCGATGGCGTTGATGCGTTTAACATAAGACTCGATGGCCTTATTTTCGGTGATTTTTTTGATATCCTCACCCTTTATATTCCCAGAACCACGTGGCGTCCCTTGATTGACGCGACGATTGATTTGCATGGAGAAGCTATTGGTGATATTTTTAAAGGTCTCCTGAGAAGCCTTGGCGGTAGCTCCCTTGATCGACAAGCCGACCAAACTCAAGCTCGCCATGAGGAGAATAATCAGGAAGATAACAATCGATTTGAAAAACTTCCTTGTAACATAGGCAAATGCGTTGTGTAACATAGGTTTCCTTTCTAGATTTGATTTCATAATTCTATCAAAACAAGCTCATCTTATTTTGTAGTATTGCGAGTTTCAGTCAGTTTCTTATCCTTCAATTCAAGTGTAATATCTGACGCTTGTGCCACTTCCTTACTGTGGGTGACGACGATCACACATTTACCTGTTTTCTCGGCAAGTGATTTGAGCAGTTCGATAATATCTCCAGCAGTTTTAGGGTCCAGATTTCCTGTTGGCTCATCAGCTAGAATAACTGGAGCTTCTGATACCAAACTGCGAGCGATGGCTACACGTTGCTGTTGACCACCTGATAACTGGAGAACGTTCCGCTTGATCTGACTTTCATCCAAACCAAGCTCAAGAAGTGTATCCTTGCTTGCCTTTTTGTTGACCAAGCGGATATTTTCCAGCGGAGAAAGATAATCTATCAAGTTATAATTTTGAAAGACCAGGGAAATATGGTGCATGCGATGGTAAGAATACCCCTTATTCCGAATGTCCTCTCCTTGGAAAAGGATAGAACCCTCGACAGGACTATCTAGACCAGCCAGTAGGGACAAGAGAGTGGATTTTCCTGCTCCTGACTCACCAATGATACTATAAAATTTTCCGGGTTCAAAATTATACTTGATCTGATATAAAACTGCTTCAGCAGTGTTCTTATAACGGTAGGTAACATCTTGCAATTGTAATAAAGTCATGATTTCTCCTTCTTATACTCAATGAAAATCAAAGATTAAACTAGAAAGCTAACCGCAGGTTGCTCAAAGCACAGCTTTGAGGTTGCAGATAAGACTGACACGGTTTAAAGAGATTTTCGAAGAGTATTAACTAATAGATGATAAAATTTCTTTCGGCGATTTTCTAAATAAGAATAGGAAACAAAGAGCTACGGATAAGCAACCAATCAGGAGCAGAAAGACATAGGATTCTGCAAAGGATAGGAGACTGGTTGATAGACCACTTGCTTTGGCCAGCGTTTCCTCTAAGGTTGCCTGATCTCCACTGGCTAGTACAGTTTGGAGTAGATAGGATGTGATGGCATTTCCAGCGATAAAGGATGGAAGCAAAGCTCCAAGTGATACCAAAACTACCTCTAAACAGAACTGGAGGAAGATCGAACTCTTGCCTTTTCCAAGTGCCAGAAGAATTCCCACTTCGTAGACCCTTTCTCTCAACCAGAGGGACAAGACCAAAATTAAGGCTCCTGCTCCTGCTATCAACATCCCATAAAGGAAGATGGTGAGGAAGGTTTGGAAGGTTGCCACTGAGTCTTTGATTTGTTCAAAGGCCTTGTTTTCCTTCTCGACTTGGTAGCCTTGACTTTCCAAAGCCAAGTTTTCCACCTGCTTCATGAGTCCGTCCATTTCCTTAGGATCTTCTACATAGAAGCGCGCTGCACTGACTTGAGCTTCACTATTTCCCAGAAGGGTTTGGCTACTTTCATAGTCTGTAAAGACTTGGTTTTCACTGAAGTCAGAAGACAAGCCTGTGAACTTCTCTTGTTTTTTTCCAGAAAAGATGCCGACAATTTCAAACTCTACTGTTTGCCCTTTTCCAGATTCTGACTGACCAGCATCCAAGCGAATCTTGTCATGAAGCGAAAGACCGTTCTTCTTGGCCAACTCCTCGTGGATCAGGATTTTCTTGGAGTCCCCTTTTTGAAGATGTCGCCCTTCTTTTAGGTTGAAAGCCGAACTGGTAAAGGTGACATCCTTGGATGAATCCTCGAGAGCCGTTAAGCTAACCAAGTTCTTGTCTGCAGCTGACAAATCATCACGTTCTACGCTCTGCTCACCACTCACCGCTTCCTTGTCTTTCAGTTTTGCGACCGTTTCAAGTTCAGGAGAAACATTTTCCAGTCCCTTAATCTTGCTCACGGATGCTAGGTCCGATAACTTGAAGGTCTGTCCATTTTCTATCTTTTTGATAGAAAATGAGGTATTGAGTGATTTGTAAAGATTGCTTTCCACTGTTTTGTTGGACTTCATCAGCGTCAAACAGGCTGAAATTCCTGCTAAAAGAACAAATAAAATCAGAAATAAAATAAAACTTCTCAGTCGTTTTCTGCTGACATAAGCCCAAGCTCTTTGGATTGGATTCATTTGTCACCTCCATATTTGTAAGACTATTATAAAATCCAAATATGAAATGTTTATGAAATCGAAAATTTTTTTGATTTATTTTTTGAAAAAACAAAAAAGCTAGCAAACGCTAACCTTCCTTCTTATGTAAGGAGAAATAGTACCAATCAAAAATCTACTTCATTTTAAAAATGATAGTCACATCTTTCTGATTAGTATTTTTCCATTTCCTAAGTTCTTCATTTTCTGACTAGTGTTTGAGGATATTCTTAATAGGATGAAATGGAAAACTCAGTTTAAATGTTCTGATACAATGAACTGTTCTTGATACCAATATTTTTCGATATACGAAACGTAACCTCTAGTCTTCTTTGTAAAAACAAAAAGAGCTAGCCAAAGCCAACTCTTACCCTATGCGGAGAGAGGGACTTGAACCCTCACGACCTAAAGCGGCCACAGGATCCTTAGTCCTGCGCGTCTGCCAATTCCGCCATCCCCGCGTCGATTACTTTACTAGTATATCAACTTTCAAAATCTTTGTCAACACTTTTTTCAGATTTTTTTCATTTTTCCAAGGGAATCATTCTTTAATTTCAGACAGATTTTCATCTAGCAATTTTGCTCCCAGAGTGTTTTTAAAATGTCCAAGAGCAAACTGATGATTTTCTGGCCAGATAGAGGCAACCGCAGGCTTGACAATCTCGATTTGATAACCTAAATTATAGGCATCAATAGCCGTATGAAGGACGCAAATATCCGTCAAAACACCTGTTAAGATAACAGTATCGACCCGACGTTCTCGCAAACGGATATCTAAGTCCGTTCCTGAAAATGCTGAATAGTGACGTTTGTCCATCCAAAAGACACGACTATCCGCCTCATGCTCAGCATAAAAGTCAGCTAGGGGGCCATAAAGGTTACGACCGCTAGTTCCGATGATGTTGTGTGGTGGAAAGAGCTTGCTTTCTGGGTGGAATGTATCCTTCTCCTCATGAGCATCAATGGTGAAAAAGACATAATCCCCACGTTCAAAAGCCAGTCTGGTTACCTGATCAATGGCTTTTGATATTGCTTGAGCAGGTGCTCCAGCAGTTAGCTTTCCATGATCTGCTACGAAATCCTCTGTATAGTCAATCGAGATTAAAGCTTTTGCCATTAGTAGTCCCTCTTTTTCACTTCCTCAAAAATATCACCAATTAGAACTTTGAGATAAGTCCCCTTCATTCCTAATGAGCGACTCTCAATAATTCCCGCAGACTCCAATTTACGAAGCGCATTGACAATCACTGAACGTGTAATGCCAATACGGTCTGCAATAACAGACGCAGTCAGCTGCCCTTCATTTCCATCCAGCTCAGCTAAAATAGCCGATACGGCACGAAGTTCTGAATAGGAAAGGGTGTTGACCGCCATGGTAACAGCCGTACGACGGCGAATATTCTTCTCATCTTCTTCACGTTGGAAGTTCAACAGTTGAATTCCTACCACCGTGCTCGCAATCTCGACAAGAATCAAATCTTCATCTTCAAATTTCTTGTCATTGCGCCAAATAATCAAGGAACCTAGACGAATCCCTGATACATGAATCGGAGCGATGGTCGTCAAACCATCTGGAAAGTCCGCACGGCTCTCTACAGGGAAAATGGTCAAATCATGTTCAACAGGAAGATTGGCTTCCGTGTCATAAATCATGTTTGCCCCTTGTACATAGACGTCAGGGAAGGTTTTGGTTTGGAAGAATTGTTCTACACGGTCATTATTGGTCTTATAACGCATAAAGTAGCCCAAGAGACGTCCCTTGTTATTCACAATACAAGCGTTACAGTCAATAATATCAGCTAACTGGCGTGTGATCGCATTGTAAGGAAGTTCATCTTGGAGTTGCTCCTCAGAGCGCTTTAGAATAGACGTGATTTTTCTTGTTTTTTCTAATAAATGTGCCATTTTTTACCTCGCATATAATCGCTTCCATTATAACATAGAAAAGTCTTTATTTCAATAATTATCTGAAAATTGCTTATTTAATTGCAATTTTGAACAGCAAAAATATTTTAGAAAAAAGCGAGGTTTTTTATTGACATCCTATTTTATTTTTGATATTATAACATTATAAGAAGATGACATGATAAATCCCTTTCCGTTTCACCTATCCTTTACTATCACCATCTTCTTTTACTATTGGTCTCCTTATATATAAAAGCGATTCACAGTGTGAATCGCTTTTTTCTATTTGTCTCCTTTGTTACGAATAACAAAGCCTGTTTTCTTTTCGCTTGAAGTGTTGCGAGGTTTTTTATTGTCTTTATTACGGTAACGTCTGTCTTTATCAAAACGATCATTTCCACGACTGCCTTTTTTGAAATCATCACGGCGACCACCACGGCGATCACGGTCTAGACGGTCGTCTCCATGACGGCCTCCACGACCTCCCTTACCTTTGCCACCGAATCCATTACCTGATGGTTTAAATGGCAGTGGTTTTTCACGCGCAATCTCCACTTCAGGAAGGCTGTCTGGATCTTGGACTGTCAGACTCAAGATATACATAGCCAATTCTTCTGGACTAAATTCGGCAGCTAACTTACGAGCATCTTTAGCAAATTTCTCAAAGTTCCCACGAATGGCTTCGTCTGCGAAGTCTCGTTCGATTTTCTTGAGCGCTACTTGTTTCTTAGCTTGGAATGCTTCTTCTGCTGTCGCTGGTTTCAAGCCTTTCATGCGTTTCTTAGTCAGGTTTTCGATGATTTGAAGGTAGCCCATTTCATTTGGTGCTACGAAAGTAATAGATTGACCTGACTTACCAGCACGACCTGTACGTCCGATACGGTGAACATAACTTTCAGGGTCTTGTGGAATATCGTAGTTGTAGACATGGGTCACACCTGAGATATCCAAACCACGTGCTGCTACGTCTGTCGCAACAAGTACATCAAGATTCCCATTTTTAAAATCACGAAGGACACGAAGACGTTTATTTTGGTCCAAATCACCATGAATTCCTTCAGCACGGAAGCCACGGATTTTAAGACCACGAGTCAATTCATCTACACGGCGTTTGGTACGACCAAATACAATAGCAAGCTCAGGTTGTTCCACATCCATAAGACGTGTCATAGTATCAAATTTTTCTTGTTCCTTGACACGGATATAGTACTGATCCACTAGCTCTGTTGTCAATTCCTTGGCAGCAATCTTGACATGCTCAGGGTCTTTCATAAACTGAACACCAATACGTTTGATAGCATCTGGCATGGTTGCTGAAAAGAGCAAGGTTTGACGATTTTCAGGGACACGGGAAATGATGGCTTCGATATCTTCAAGGAAGCCCATGTTGAGCATTTCATCCGCTTCATCAAGGATGAGGGTTTCAATGTCTTGTAATTTCAAGGCCTTGCGTTTAATCAAGTCCAAGAGACGGCCTGGTGTTCCTACCACGATGTGAGCACCAGATTTAAGAGCTTTGATTTGTTTTTCAATGCTGGAACCACCGTAAACTGAGCGAACTTTCACTCCTTTGCTACGGCCAAAGCGGAAGAGTTCTTCTTGGCTTTGGACAGCGAGTTCACGAGTTGGAGCGATAACCAAGGCTTGGATGGTCGCTTCTTCTGTACGGATTTTTTCAAGGGTTGGCAATCCAAAGGCTGCGGTTTTCCCTGTACCAGTCTGAGCTTGACCGATAACGTCTTTTCCTTCGAGAGCCAAGGGAATGGTCTGTTCTTGGATGGGACTGGCTTCTACAAATCCAGCTTTTTCAATCTCTGCTAGCAATTCAGCAGACAAGTTAAATTCATTAAATTTCACGTTTTTCTTCTTTCTAAAGGTGGTGCGAAGCCACCCTATAGGGCTTTAGTTTATACTTTTCTTTTCATGACGTATCTTCTACAAAAAGAGATACCGTGTTGCTTCTTTTCCACGAAAGAAAAGTACTAGTTTCTTTGCAACCTATCTAGTATAACACAAGAGGGAAGCAAAAGATAGTAGAATCCTTTAGGAAAATCATGTAAACGATTTTTTAACAGTAAAGTGGCCTGAAACTTCTTCTTCAAAGGATTTGAAGGGACCATTTCAAGCTCACTTCATTTCCCGTAGCAGAATTGTGCAAAAGTTTTTTTCTTGTGCTAGAATGAAATGCGAATAGGAGGACTATAAATGTTAACTTATGATTTAATCGTTATTGGATTTGGTAAAGCTGGGAAAACACTAGCTGGTAAATTGGCTTCAGCTGGCAAAAAAGTTGCCCTCGTTGAACGTAGCAAAGCTATGTACGGTGGAACTTGTATCAACATCGGATGTATTCCAACTAAAACCTTGCTAGTTGCTGCTGAGAAGGACTTGTCTTTTGAAGAAGTCATTGCTACCAAAAATACTATCACTAGTCGCCTCAACGGTAAAAACTATGCGACTGTTGCGGGTACAGGTGTGGATATCTTTGATGCGGAAGCTCACTTCCTTTCAAACAAAGTCATCGAAATCCAAGCTGGTGATGAAAAACAAGAACTGACTGCTGAAACTATCGTTATCAACACTGGTGCCGTTTCAAACGTCTTGCCAATCCCTGGACTTGCTACAAGTAAAAACGTCTTTGACTCAACAGGTATCCAAAACTTAGACAAATTGCCAGCAAAACTTGGTGTCCTTGGTGGCGGAAATATCGGTCTTGAATTTGCAGGTCTTTACAACAAACTTGGAAGCAAAGTTACAGTCCTAGATGCCTTGGATACTTTCCTACCTCGTGCAGAACCTTCCATCGCAGCTCTTGCTAAACAATACATGGAAGAAGACGGTATTGAATTGCTTCAAAACATCCGTACTACTGAAATCAAAAACGACGGTGACCAAGTCCTTGTCGTAACTGAAAACGAAACTTACCGTTTCGATGCCCTTCTCTACGCAACTGGACGTAAACCAAACGTAGAACCACTTCAACTTGAAAATACAGATATTGAACTAACTGAACGTGGTGCTATTAAAGTAGACAAACATTGTCAAACAAACGTTCCTGGTGTCTTCGCAGTTGGAGACGTCAACGGTGGTCCTCAATTTACCTACATCTCACTTGATGACTTCCGTGTTGTCTACAGCTACCTTGCTGGAGATGGCAGCTACACTCTTGAAGACCGTCTCAATGTGCCAAACACCATGTTCATCACACCTGCACTTTCACAAGTTGGTTTGACGGAAAGCCAAGCAGCTGATTTGAAACTTCCATACGCAGTGAAGGAAATCCCTGTTGCTGCCATGCCTCGTGGTCACGTAAACGGAGACCTTCGCGGAGCCTTCAAAGCAGTTGTCAACACTGAAACAAAAGAAATTCTTGGAGCAAGCATCTTCTCAGAAGGTTCTCAAGAAATCATCAACATTATCACTGTTGCCATGGACAACAAGATTCCTTACACTTACTTCACAAAACAAATCTTCACTCACCCAACCTTGGCTGAGAACTTGAATGACTTGTTTGCGATTTAAGTTGAGACTGATTTGTTAGCTAACAGCCCTCGTCGGGCTGTTTTTGTTTCTGCGAAATCTCATACTCTTCAAAAATCTCTTCAAACTACGTCAGCTTCACCTTGCCGTATATATGTTACTGACTTCGTCAGTTCTATCTACAACCTCAAAGCAGTACTTTGAGCAACCTGCGGCTAGCTTCCTAGTTTGCTCTTTGATTTTCATTGAGTATCAAATCTGTCTTTTCCCTCTTTTATGATATAATAGAAACATGAAATTAAAAACTACTTTGGGCCTTCTAGCTGGGCGCTCTTCTCACTTCATCTTGAGCCGTCTTGGCCGTGGAAGTACGCTCCCAGGAAAACTCGCCCTTCAATTTGATAAAGATATTCTACAAAATTTAGCTAAGAACTACGAGATTGTCGTGGTCACTGGAACCAATGGCAAAACCCTGACAACTGCCCTCACTGTCGGCATTTTAAAAGAGGTCTATGGTCGGGTTCTGACCAATCCTAGTGGTGCCAATATGATTACAGGGATTACAACAACCTTCCTAACAGCCAAATCTTCTAAAACTGGGAAAAACATTGCCGTCCTCGAAATCGACGAAGCCAGTCTTTCTCGTATCTGCGACTACATCCATCCTAGTCTTTTTGTCATCACTAATATTTTCCGTGACCAGATGGACCGCTACGGTGAAATTTACACAACTTATAACATGATTTTGGATGCCATTCGTAAGGTGCCTACGGCTACTGTTCTCCTCAATGGTGACAGTCCACTTTTCTACAAGCCAGCTATTCCAAATCCAGTTCAGTATTTTGGTTTTGACTTGGAAAAAGGACCAGCCAAACTAGCTCACTACAATACCGAAGGAATCCTCTGTCCTGACTGTCAAGGCATTCTCAAATATGAGCACAATACCTATGCCAACTTGGGTGCCTATATCTGTGAAAATTGTGGTTGCAAACGTCCTGACTTGGACTACCGTCTGACAGAATTGGTTGAGTTGACCAACAATCGCTCTCGCTTTGTCATCGACGGTCAGGAATACGGCATCCAAATCGGTGGACTCTATAATATCTACAATGCCCTTGCTGCGGTTGCTATTGCCCGTTTCCTCGGTGCAGATTCGCAACGGATCAAGCAAGGATTTGACAAGAGCCGTGCTGTCTTTGGACGCCAGGAAACCTTCCATATCGGCGACAAGGAATGTACTCTCGTCTTGATTAAGAATCCAGTCGGTGCAACTCAAGCTATCGAGATGATTAAACTAGCGCCTTATCCATTTAGCCTTTCTGTCCTTCTCAACGCCAACTATGCTGATGGGATTGATACTAGCTGGATCTGGGATGCTGATTTTGAGCAAATTACTGATATGGACATTCCTGAAATCAACGCTGGTGGTGTTCGTCATTCTGAAATTGCACGCCGTCTACGAGTGACGGGCTATCCAGCTGATAAAATCACTGAGACAAGCAATCTGGAGCAAGTTCTCAAAACCATCGAGAACCAAGACTGCAAACATGCTTATATCCTTGCGACTTACACTGCTATGCTGGAATTCCGTGAACTGCTGGCTAGTCGTCAGATTGTTAGAAAGGAGATGAACTGATGGTTTATACTTCACTTTCCTCAAAAGCTGGCAACTACCCTTATCAGCTCAACATTGCCCACCTCTATGGAAACCTTATGAATACCTACGGGGATAATGGAAACATCCTCATGCTCAAGTATGTGGCTGAAAAACTAGGGGCCCATGTGACGGTTGACATCGTTTCTCTTCATGATGATTTTGACGAGAATCACTACGATATCGCCTTTTTCGGTGGTGGTCAAGATTTTGAGCAAAGTATCATCGCAGGCGATCTACCTGCCAAGAAAGAGAGCATTGACAACTACATCCAAAACGACGGAGTGGTTCTAGCCATCTGCGGTGGTTTCCAACTACTGGGCCAATATTATGTTGAAGCTTCAGGGAAACGTATCGAAGGGCTCGGTGTCATGGGCCACTACACCCTCAACCAAGCCAATAACCGCTTTATCGGTGACATCAAAATTCACAATGAAGATTTTGATGAAACCTACTATGGCTTTGAAAATCATCAGGGACGTACCTTCCTCTCAGATGACCAAAAACCGCTGGGACAGGTGGTCTATGGAAACGGAAACAACGAGGAAAAGGTCGGCGAGGGGGTTCATTATAAGAATGTCTTTGGTTCCTACTTCCACGGACCTATCCTCTCTCGTAATGCCAATCTGGCTTATCGCCTGGTCACTACTGCCCTTAAAAAGAAATACGGTCAGGATATCCAACTCCCTGCCTATGAGGACATCCTCAGTCAAGAAATCTCTGAAGAATACAGCGACGTCAAAAGCAAGGCTGACTTTTCTTAAACTAAGGAAAACTAGGTAAAAGAACTCCCCTATCTTGTCGGAGTTCTTTTTGCCTGTTCTTTTACCCTTCTCCCTTGCATTTTCTCTCTTTTTTTGCCAAAATAGAGGGGTAGAAAGAAGGTAGCATATGTCTAAATTACAACAAATCGTAACATATCTTGAATCAGAAAAACTAGACGTCGCTGTCGTATCTGACCCCGTCACTATTAATTACCTCACTGGCTTTTACAGTGATCCCCATGAACGCCAAATGTTCCTCTTTGTTCTAGTGGATCAGGAACCTCTCCTCTTTGTCCCAGCCCTTGAGATTGAGCGTGCAAGCAGCACTGTCTCTTTCCCAGTTGTAGGCTATGTGGATTCTGAAAATCCATGGCAAAAAATCAAAAATGCTTTGCCTCAGCACGACTTCAAACGTGTCGCTGTTGAGTTTGACAACCTCATCTTGACCAAATACCATGGTTTGAAAACAGTCTTTGAGACTGCTGAGTTTGAAAACCTCACTCCTCGCATCCAACGCATGCGCCTCATCAAATCAGCTGATGAAGTGCAAAAAATGATGGTTGCAGGTATCTATGCTGATAAGGCTGTAAAAGTTGGTTTTGACAATATTTCTCTTGATAAGACTGAGACAGACATCATTGCCCAAATCGACTTTGCCATGAAACGTGAAGGCTATGAAATGAGCTTTGATACCATGGTCTTGACTGGCGATAACGCTGCAAATCCGCACGGAATTCCTGGTGCAAACAAGGTCGAAAAAGACGCCCTTCTCCTCTTTGACCTCGGTGTCATGGTCAATGGCTACGCATCAGATATGACTCGTACTGTCGCTGTCGGTAAACCAGATCAATTCAAGAAGGATATTTACAACTTGACTATGGAAGCCCAACAAGCTGCTCTTGACTTTATCAAGCCAGGTGTGACTGCACATGAAGTGGACCGCGCTGCCCGTGAAGTCATTGAAAAAGCTGGTTATGGTGAGTACTTCAACCACCGTCTCGGTCACGGTATCGGTATGGATGTTCACGAATTCCCTTCTATCATGGAAGGAAACGACATGGTCATCGAAGAAGGCATGTGCTTCTCTGTTGAACCAGGTATCTATATCCCTGGTAAAGTCGGGGTCCGTATCGAAGATTGCGGTGTTGTCACTAAGGATGGCTTTGATCTCTTTACAAGTACCAGCAAAGATTTGCTTTATTTTGATTAAATATAGACAAGCAAAAAGTCAGCTATTGAAGCTGACTTTTTTATTTTATCTTCTTGACGCTCTGAAAGACTACAAATCCCACAACCATCCCCAAGGTATTTTGTAGGAAGTTTGGAAGGATTTCTGGCAAGGCTGCTGACCAGCCATTCATTAGAGTTGAGCCCAGAGCGTAGCCACTTACCATGACGATAGTAGCTAAGACTAAGCCCAACCATTGCCATTTCCCTTTAAAACCTGCAAAAAATCCTTGCAAGCCATGGTTTACCAAGCTAAAGAGCATCCACTGTGGAAAGCCTGATAAAAGGTCAAGCAGAAAAGCTGCTAGTCCTCCAACGACGGCCCCTTCTTTACTGCCAAAGTAAAAGGCAGTAAAGAAAATACCTGCATCCAAGAGAGTCAATATTCCTGTTGCCGTTCCAATTTTCAAGTAATAACCTAGAACCACAGAAAGAGCGGTTAAGAGGGATACAAGGGCGATTTTAGTTGTTTTTGTTTGCTTCATATTGTCTTACTCCATATTGATCTGCTTGTGCAATGGCACGGTAAACGAAAGCTTTCGAGCTCTCTACTGCTGGTAAAAGTTCATCCCCTTTAACCAAGTGACTGGCGATGCTTGAGGCAAAGGTACATCCTGCACCCGCATTTTGGCCTTGAATGACTGGGTTTTCTAGAACAGTGAAAGTTTGTCCATCATAAAAGACATCTACGGCCTTGTCCTGACTGAGGCGATTGCCTCCCTTAATAATAACTGCTGGCGCTCCTAAATCATGCAATTTCTGAGCTGCAGCCTTCATGTCTTCCAATGTTTTAATTTCCTGATCAGCTAACAATTCTGCTTCAGGAAGATTTGGCGTAATCACACTGACATGAGGGAAAAAACGAATCAACTCTTGGCAGAGCTCACTAACAGCCACGTCGTGCGTTTCCTTGCAGACCAAAACGGGGTCCAATACCACAGGCACTCCTGGACGTTGCTTGATAAAGTCCAAGGCCTTCTCAGCCACACTGACAGTAGGAAGAAGGCCAATCTTAATCCCTGCAAACTCGACATCACGTAAGCTATTCAACTCATGTTGGAAAATAGTATCATCCGTAGGGAAGACTTCAAAGCCCTTTTCGGTCAAGGCCGTCAAACAAGTGACAGCTACAAAGCCATGCAAGCCGTTTAAGGTATAGGTGGCCAAATCAGCTGACAAACCACCACCACTAAAAATATCATTCCCAGAAAGGGCTAAAATACGATTATTCTTCATAACGAATCTCCTTTAAATACAAGCCATTTGGTGCCGCCGTTGGACCTGCAAGTTGCCTGTCCTTCTTCTCCAAAATCAAGTCAATCTGCTCAACTGGCATTCGATTATTTCCGATTTTGAGCAGCGTCCCCACCATATTGCGAATCTGCTTATACAAGAAACCATTTCCTGAAAAGGTAAAGGTCAAAAACTGCCCTGTCTCATCAACACTAAGACTGGCTTCTGTAATGGTACGAACCTTGTCCTCTACACTGGTTCCAGATGCTGTAAAACCGGTAAAATCGTGGGTTCCTTCTAATTTCTTGACAGCCTCCTGCATCCGCTCCACATCGAGGGGATAGGGAAAGTGAGTAGCGTAGTGACGACGCATAGGATTTTTGGGACGTCCTCTATCCACGATAAACTCATAGGTCTTGCTGTGCTTGGCATAACGGCAATGAAAATCATCCGCCACAATCTCAATCGAAATCACATCGATATCTTCTGGTGACTGGGTATCCAGAGCAAAACGGAGTTTTTCCTCATCCATCTGATAGGGCAGATCAAAATGAATAACCTGTCCCAGAGCATGGACCCCACTATCCGTCCTACCAGCACCGTGAACAGTGATGGCTTGCCCCTTATTGAGTCTCGTTAAGGTTTTTTCGATTTCCTCTTGAACGCTCCGCGCATGAGGCTGGCGCTGAAAACCAGCAAAGGCATAACCATCATAAGAAATAGTTGCTTTATATCTTGTCATAACTTCTATTTTATCAGGAAATAAAAGTGTAAACAAGTTTAAAAACCAATAATTGTCTGGGTACAAAATTCCCAAAAAGAAAAACTTAGGAAACCAATCCTAAGCTCTCTTTTGAAGTGCGTACATAACAAAGATAGAAGTGACAATCAACCAGCAGCCTAGAATGGTGAAGACCAACATACCGTTTTGAGTCACCAAACCAATCGCTCCAAGAATGAAAGGTGTCGTGAAGGCTCCAAAGCTACATCCTAGCACTGCAAAAGATGTTGCCTGATTAAGGAGCTTGGCTGGGATTCTTTCAGAAAGAAGCTGAAAGACAGTGGTCAAGGCTACGCTGTAGGCAAAACCTGCCACAATACTTCCAACTACCATCACACCCAATGATGGAGACAAAGCTATCACAATCTGTCCCAATCCAAAGGTGATACCTGACCAAAGGAGTAATCTTTCTTTAAACAGAGAGATAAAGAAAGAAAAACTCACACCTGCCAAGATACCAATCAACTGCATGATACTTAAAACCAAGCTCGATAACTGGGCATCCCCTAGACCTCTTTCCACCATCAGACTAGGGATACGAATAGTGATAGCTGTGTTGGTGCAGACAACAACTGCTGCTTCGACAGCCAATAGAAAAATTAAGCCTTTCATCTGTCCTGTCAAACGAGTCGTTTCGGCCTCTTTTTTCTTTGTTTCTTTCTTTTCTTTCCCATAAGGGACAAAGAGCAGATAAAGAATCAATACTAAAAATCCCGCACTGTAGGCCAAGAAGGTCACTGTCCATCCCAAGGATAAGAGTTGACCTACCACTAGAGTCAAAATCGACGCCCCGACAACTTCTGCTGATCCACGGAGACCCAGCATCTGGATCCGTGTCTTTCCATGATAGCGTTCGCTGATGATAGAAATGGCCTTGGCATTGATCATTCCAACACCCAAGCCAAATAAAATCCGCATCGCAAAGACAAAGTTGTAATCCTGATACCAGAAAGGGGCTGTTCCACCGATAGAAAGGATGAGAAGGCCCAGACTAATCTGAAGACGCTCAGGAAATAACCGCTCCAAAAACCCATTTAAAACCAGCATAATCATGATTCCAAAAGAAGGAAGACTGACCAGGAGCTCGATTTGTTCTTTGGGGTAGCCTTGATAGTAGTCAAACATGGCTGGCAGAGCACTTGAGATGGAGAAGGAGGTAATCAAAACGAGGGAGAGGGCCAAAATACTAGCCCGTTCTAAATATTGTTTCATGAATTTTCTTTCTATATATTTCTCACTGTTGATTCTTTTAAAAGGAAGATGGCAAGAAAAGAAGGAGCCCGATTGAACTAGAGACTCCGTCCTAACTTTCCTAATAGGAAGACTATTTTCGCTTGATTTGCTTGATCAGATAGAAGATGAAGCCTGCAACCATATACGCCGCAAAAATGATCAAACACCATTTGATAACCACGTCCCAACCCTTGTTCACATTTAAAAAGAAATAAGGGAAGGGATTGTCCTTGGAATTCGGAATATTGAGTTTTAAGACCAGGCCGTTAAACAAGGCAAAAATCATATAAACCAAGGGCAAGATGGTCCACAAGACTGGATCCCAGATCTTGTATTGACCCCGTTTATCGAAGAAGAGGGTGTCTGCTAAAAACCAGAGTGGAACGATATAGTGGCAAAGGAAATTTTCCACACGGTAAAAGTCTGTCGCGATCGGAGCAAGCATAAAATGATAAATTACACAGGTAATCATGATACTCATGGTAACACCACCCTTGAGACGAAGCAAGGTCGGACTTTGCCAATTTTCACCTGAACGGCTCATCACACGGAGCAGATAGCCCGTGAAAATCGTTACCAAAAGATTGGACAACACTGTGTAGTAAAGGAGCATACCAAAGCCACCGTGCTTGGTAATCTCCAAATAAACTCCTGTAAATGCCGCTAAGAACAAGAGCACACGACTATAAAAGATAAATTTATAATTCAGTTTCATGGCTAGATTTTCTTAACAAATTCTGACTTGAGTTTCATGGCTCCAAAACCATCAATCTTACAGTCGATGTTGTGGTCACCTTCTACGATACGGATATTTTTAACGCGAGTTCCTTGTTTCAAATCCTTTGGCGCACCTTTTACTTTCAAGTCCTTGATAAGGGTTACAGTATCGCCGTCAGCCAATTTATTTCCATTGGCATCGATAGCAACAACACCTTCTTCTACTTCTGCAACTTCTGCAGGATTCCACTCATAGGCACACTCTGGGCAGACTAAGAGACTTCCGTCTTCGTAGACATATTCTGAATTGCATTTTGGGCAATTTGGTAAGTTGTTCATAAGTCCTCCTAAAACTAACAATTATTCTTTAAAATTCATATGTTATTGAACAGCAACTATTATACCGTAAAATCCTACTTTTGACAATGTGTCCTAAGTCCAGCAGACAAAAAAATCATGCAACTGTTTACAGTTACATGACTTTTAAAAGATGATTGGTCATGGGCACTTATCCAGCGCCTCATGATAAAAGGGGTAGCAACTATATTTTACAAACCAGGAGCTTGTCCAAGTTCTGCTGCAAGCATCCAAACTGTTTTCTCAAGTTCAGCCTTAGCACCAACAAAGATATCGTTTGTAACATCATCGCCTTCTTCATCTGTCACATCCAAAGCTTTTTGGAAAAGAGCGATGAGGTAGCGGTAAATCGCTAAAACACGTTCCAAGCTTTCTTCAACGTTACGGAATTCTCCTTCTTCTTCTTCGATTTCACTGTGTTGAAGGAATTCTGTCAAAGTTGAATAAGGTTTGCCACCAAGGGTGATCAAACGTTCGCTGATTTCGTCAAGATAGCCATCAAGGCTGTCCATGTATTCATCCATTTTTGGATGCCATACGAGGAAACCACGACCACGCATATACCAGTGTACTTGGTGAAGGGCAATGTGAGCCACATACAAGTCCGCTACTGCTTGGTTCAATACTTCCTTTGTTTTTACCAATGCTACTGGCGCTGTCTTAGATAATGTTGTTACGTCTTTTAATGCATCTTTTTTCAATTCAATCATTTTTTTCACCTCATAATATTATTTTTGTAACCATATTTATTGATTACTACCTCAGTATACTACACCTAGTAGACAAAAGCAAGAAAATTAACCCATATTAAAAAAGTTGTAATAGACTGATAATTTAAGAAAAATATACAGTCTTTAAAAAAAAAGACAGTCTTAGAAGACTGTCTGAAATAACTGAGATTATTTTACAAAGTCAAGCAATGCCAAAAAGCTTTCAGCTTCAAGTGACGCACCGCCAACAAGGGCACCGTCAACGTCTGGGCAAGCCATGTATGAAGCAACGTTTTCAGGTTTAACAGAACCACCGTATTGAACACGAACTTTGTCAGCAACTTCTTGACCAAAGTCAGCAGCTACAACGTCACGAACAACTTTACACATTTTTTGTGCATCATCTTGTGAAGCTGATTTACCAGTACCGATAGCCCAGATTGGCTCATAAGCGATAACTGATGCAGCAACTTGTTCAGCTGTCAATCCAGCCAATGCAGCAGATACTTGAGCACCTACGAATTCAGCAGCTTTACCAGCTTCGTAAGTTTCAAGTGACTCACCACAACAGATGATTGGAAGCATGCCGTTTGCAAAGATTGCTTTTGCTTTTTTGTTGATATCTTCGTCAGTTTCATGGAAGTAGTCACGACGTTCTGAGTGACCGATAACAACGTAGTCAGTACCGATTTCTTTCAAAACTTGTGGGCTAGTTTCACCAGTGAAAGCACCTGCATTTTCAAAGTAGCAGTTTTGAGCAGCAACTTTAAGGTTTGAACCTTTAGCAGCGGCGAGAACAGCTGTTAAATCAACTGCAGGAGCTGCGATACCTGCTTCAACAAGGTCTGATGAAGGAAGTTTTGATGCAACGGCTTCAACGAATGCTTTTGCTTCTTCTGGATTTTTGTTCATTTTCCAGTTACCAGCGATAAATGGTTTACGTGACATTTCACATACCTCTTTTTTCATTTTATTCACTATTATTCTATCATATTTATAAGGAGCTTGCAAACCTTACTCTAATTTTCAAGATTTTTCAAGCGACTAATCTTGCCACAAATTCATGGCATCAAGGAAATCAGCCGAAGCCTGAACTTGTTTGGGATTGTTGGCTTCTCGCTCTGCTCGTTTGGCCTCTACTTGGGCAACAGATTGAATGCCCTCATGGCGCCAATTCCGAAGGATGGCCTGAATATATTTCCAGTTTGGCTTGCCATTGAGAACGGCTTCTCGGAGAGCTTCCTTGATCAAATCCGCCTTAACTCCGTCTTCTTTGACAGTCTTAGAAAGATCTTCGATTTCAAATGGTGTTAATAAGCGTCCCAATTCCTGCTGAAAAGTTTCAACCAGATCCTTCAACTGATTCTGCGGGTTTGGGGCAGTTGTAGCTGGAGTTTGTCTATCTAGCAAGCTATCCAAGCGTTCAAAAGCCAAACTAGCATCAAAAATCAGCTCAATTTCCCCATTTAGTTCAATGGTCCGATATTGTAGCAAACCAATTTCAGTCAAATTCGAAATGGATTGGTTGACATCTGCCACCTCTTTCCCAATGATTTCAGCAATCTGACTAGGTGAAACATCTCCTAAGGCTGTGGTATTTTGTAAATAGAAAAATTGCCAGACGAGAAAATCTTCGCTGGAAGGAAAGAGTTCCTTAAAATGCAAGAGCAGGGCACTTGGTAAAACCAAGTTCCCTGATTTAAAAGCGTCAAAATATGTCATAATTCCTCTTATAAATATCCAAATGCAGCCGCATCATCCTCTACCTTTCTCCAGTCAAAAGGGGTTTCTTGATAAACTGCATAGTTTACCCAATTGCTGAAAAAGAGGGCAGCTGATGAAGACCAACAGAGACAGGGCGTCTCATTTACATCATCATTTTTAAAGTAGTTCTCTGGGATATGAGGGTCGAGTCCCGCCTCATAATCACGAAAATACTCTCTTGCCAAAGTGTCACGATCGTACTCCAAATGACCAAAACTATAAATTTCACGCAAATCTCGACTAGCCAGGATAGAAACCCCAACCTCAGG